>JAOZRC010000040.1 GCA_029940345.1 Desulfobacterales bacterium | reverse complement strand
ATAACAAGAATATGTGCAATCACACTACAAATAAGCCGTCCCGATGGGACTCTTAGCGAATCAGAGCATGATTTTACTACAAATATGCCGCTCTCACGGAGCTTTGAAGGAATATTCTATTTCAATTGCACAGGTCGATACTTTTCAACAGATTGAATTTTAAAATGCCGGTTTCAGACAGATGTAAGTTTGCCATTTTTATATTGGAAGAAAATTCTGAAACTATGGAACCAACCTTGACAAAAAATTGGTGTTTCAAACTTCAAGCCCGAACAGACCACAATGGATGGCCTCTGAAAATTCGGCTTGAACCAGTTGCCGATCCCAAAGAATAGGGTGTTGTCCTTTCCAGCGCCGGTTAAGGAATTTGCGAAGATCATCAATGGCTGTATCTGCCGAAAGAATTTCTTTGTCATACAGGTAAGATGTTACACGGGGACCGCAAAAAGCGCCCTGGCAGGCGCCTTTGCCGACCCTGCTGCGCAATCCGATGGTATTCAAATCCGGATGGCCGTTTTCGTTACGAATCGAAGTGATCAGCGTATCAACCACGCTTTTGGGAACCATTTCACATTCGCATAGCAAAATATCATCACTGTCATGGTGTTTCAACCATAAGCGGGGGGCCAATCCGGGTTCCGTCCATTTGGCTGGCCGGTTTGATGGCAGCGGTTTGGTGCGCGTGACACACGGCTCTGTAACGCCCATTTTCCGGCAAACCAGATCGGCGGTTTTTTCCGCCATCAGGCGGTAGGTTGTGAGTTTTCCGCCGGAAATGGTTGTAAAATTATCAAACCCGTCAGCCGCATGATCAAGCAGGGCGAATCCCCGGCCGACACTGCGGTCATCACCTCCTGCGGATTGGGAGCTGACTAACGGTCGGACGCCGGCATACGCGCGAATATAACGGGCGTCTTCCAAAGCGGGAATCATGGCGGAGGCTTCATTCAACATGGCATCAACCTCCTCAATGGTCGGCCGAATCTGATCAAGATTGTCTATGCGCACCGACGTAGTGCCCAAAATGGACACCGTGCCACCCGGCACCAGGATGTCGGCATTGGACGATGTGCGCAAACGATTCACGACGCGTTGCGTGATTCGGTTGTGAGTGATAATCAAACTTCCTTGGGAATATAAAATATTGAGCGGAATACCTGCCAGTCCGGCAATGATTCCGGCCCATGCGCCCGAAGCATTTATAATTTGTTCCGCTTCGATGGTGAATTCTTCGCCGGTGAGTGCATTTTTAAGATGCGTGATCTGAATACCGCAAGAGCCTTTGTCAAATCCGATCACTTTTGAAAAACAGAGCAGTTCGGTTCCCAAATCCTGGGCTTCGGTAATATTTTCCAGGGATAATTTAAACGGATCGATGGAAGCATCCTCAACCATGAAAGCGGCAACTAATTTTTCGGATAGCACCGGTTCTAGTTCGCGCGCTTCCTTGACATCCACCGTCTTAACCGGGATATGGCACTCTGAGCATAAAGCGGGGAAATCCGCCGCATACCGCTCATCGTCGCCTTCAACGGCGACAAACAGGCCGCCGCAGTCTTCAATACAATCAGCCGCTATTTTTCGGAGAATATTGGCCTCATCACAGCACTCTTTCGCACTGTGGGGGTCAGTGAACACATAGCGTCCGCCGCTGTGCAAAAGGCCGTGGTTGGCGCCGGATGCGCCGGCATTGATATCATATTGTTCCGCAAGGATACACTTAACGCCGCGCAGTGCCAAATCCCGCGCCAGACCGGTTCCTGTAGCGCCGCCGCCGATGATTAGCACCTGAGTTTCGAATGTGGCCATTGTCTGATACCTTCTCTGATACCTTCTCTGATTTACATGTTTAAATGATTAACCATTTAAATATGATAAAAAAGGGGATGGTGTCAAGGGTAAAGAAAGGCATTGTATTCGATATGGATTGTAGAAAAAAACTGGCATCTTTTTTACAGTTGACGATTTGAAAGAACACTTCATTTACAGTTTAGCATTTTGCGTCTATTCTGCGCCGCCTGTGTTCAACGCTCTTTCAAAAATTGAAAACCGCTTTAGGCGCAAAATGAAGGATGCCGGTTTTTCCGAGTAACGTTGGCATCAGCCCTTAAATCAGAATTTCACAGTTCTATAGGATGTTGCTTTTAGCCAAGTTAAAAAATATTTAATGTCAATTTTAATTAAATTTGTTTCAGCTAAATATCTTTGTAAAAGAGATAGTTTGGTTGCAATATTTTGAGGGATAAGAGGAGCATTATGCATGAGTGGTTCCCAATATTTTAAGCGCTCAAAAGATAATGACATTTTTGAAATATCCCTGTCATTGCCAACGGCGGCAATATTGTTAAATTGCAAGGGGCCAAAAAGTTTTTTTACTTTCAAATCAAATGTTATTTCCGGATCAACCAAAAGTACGTATTCATGTTGAATTTCCTTTAAATCTAAAATATAAAAAACATTTTTCCAATTTGAGGTGGTTGAGAATTTTACATTATGGACATATATTTTTATATCTTCAAACACTTTTCCTAATTTTTCAATTGTGTTTTCCAAATAATAATCATTATTTACATTAAGAATAATGACACCTGCATTCTTGGAATGATCGTCAAAATGAATTTGATACGTAAAATCATAGGGTCCTTTTTCTATTATTCCACGGATGCCTTCTTCCATCAAATGCTCATTTAAGGCTTTCATGGCTGATGCATCAGCGTAAGGTTTTACAGATGAATAATTTGATGTAGATGTATCCGACATTCTCCAATAATATAGCACTTCTGGAATATGTTTTATAGTTCCATTTGCCCTATAAGCTCGTAACATTAAATCATAATCTTGGGAACCTTCAAAACCTTTTCTTACTCCCCCAAGCTCACAAAGAAATAATCTGCGGAAAGCACATAAATGGCCAGTGTACATATGACTTAAAAAAGATTCCGGGAGCCAGTCCGTTTTCATATCTGTAAATACGATGTCTCCATTCATATCTATTGTTGATTCATCAGAATATATAACATCAGAATAGCCGCAACCATTTAAAAATTCAACGAGTATTAATAAAGCATTTTCATTGAGAAGGTCATCATGGTCTACAAAAACAACATATTCTCCTGTAGCCATATCTAAGGCATTATTTGTTGAGACTGAAATATGGCCTCTCTGTGTTCTTCTTTTAAATTTCAGCCTTCCATCATCTTTAAAAATACCATTAACAATATCAAGAATATTTATTGAAGAAGCGTCATCAACAATACACAATTCATAATTGGAATACGTTTGAAACTTAATAGAAATCAAAAGGTCTTCTAAAAAACTTTCGGGAGATTCATAGCATGGAAGCAAAATTGAAATTAATGGCTTCTTCCTTAAATAATTTAATCTGTTTTGAGCATTCTTTTGGCAAAGATTGTTTTTTTCTTCCAGCATCTGATCCAGATGGATTCTTTGATTTACAACTTTAGCTTTATAAATCAAAGCGTCTTCTGTATGCCCCCATTCATCTATAGAGATTAATTTGATTTTTAATCTTTCTATATCAATTATGATCTCTGGCATAACATTCAGAATAAATCCAATAGATGTTCCTGTAACTCCTGATTCCTGAGAAATATCAATTCTATCTGCCATATCACATTGCAAGCTCACAGTTGTATTATCAAAAATCAGTTCAGCAATTAATTTGTAGGGCACTTTTTTATTTGATGGAAAAAACCAACCTTCGAATCTAAAAAGCTCCTGTTCAAAAACTTTCAATAATTTACAGGGAATCAGACCATTGATAAAATCAAGATTCCAAGAGGGCGACTTACGTTTTTCAAGACGTTTTTTGTAGCAATTACACAGCGATCTCGAAGTACATTGTTGAGTTCTCAACCATAAAGAATTATAGCATAAAAACTCTGATTCTATAATATTCAAAAAGTGAATATCAACTTCATCTATTTCAAAACAAAATAACAGGGTTCCATTTTTATTCAGTAATTTACTAATAATAACGGCAATATTGTCTTTTATAATATTGCGGCCTGCAATAATAATGGCATCAAATGAATTTTGGTTTTTATTTGAAGAAAGCAAATGGATTTTATTAATATCAATGAACTCAATATTATTTTCTAAGATAGAATATTTCTCTTTTGAAAATATTTTATTAAAAGAACACGCACATAATATCGCATCATGTTTTTGAGAATAAAATCTAATTATATCAAAAATAATTGATTTGATTTTTGAATGCAAGCCTCTTTTGCTTTTTACAGGAATATTCTCTTTCAATAATGGCGTTATGGGTGTATTCGAGAATTTAGAAAAAGAAATGAGAGAAAATAAAGGTTGAATGTTTTTCTTGAACAATTTAAATGCCAAGAAGAATATCTTTTTCTTAAGATCAAAAGCGTAGAATTTATCATTTTTTAATGTTGTATTTCCAAATATATCAACGAGTAAAAGAGTCAGCGTTAAAGAGTTATATGTGTTTGATGATAATTGAATTTCAAATTCATAAATACTACAATTATTTTCAGCATTATTGCCAATGTAGGAACCATCGTTTATTTCAATGAGAGAATATTGTTTGCCATTTACATAAATATGAAGCAAAGCCGGCATATTCATTTCTGAACCTAATATTATTCCCTTAAACATGAAATTATTATCTAAATTTTGAGCAATTGAAGACCTATAAAGAATTTTATGACAACTATTTAATACAGTAACCTGAGATTTTTTGTATGAACGACATATCCATTCAAAACCAGCTTGTTCATTTCCGAACCGACATGCATCTATTGAGATAAATTTTGAATTAATTTCATGCCATAATGGAACTGTTACATTACTTATGTGCATACTTACGATAATACGACCATTTGGAGACAATAAATTTTTAATTGCATTCAATAATGCAGCTCTATTTTCAATATGATAGAAAACTTCATTCAAAATAATAACGTCAAAAGATGGTGTGTTTTCCGCTAACAAAATTTCAATAATATATGAGATATCATCAATATTCCCCAGTGTGATTTTATGATTTTTACCAGATAAAGACTTGGAAACCGCTTTTTCTGAAATATCAAACCCACGATAAATAAGATTCTCCTTTAAAAATTGTGCAAGAATTCCCTCTCCGCAACCTAAATCAAGAACAGATTGCACATTTTCTAAATCATAAATCATTTGACTGACAATAGAATAGCGTTGGCATTCCCAATATTTTTTCAAACAATCCCATTTCCCATTAGAATATTCTTGATTCCATTGTAATTTTGACTGTTTATACGTAGGAAATGAAATATCCATGATAATATATTCCCCTAAATGCCAAACCGATGAATGCCCTGGTCTGTTTCTGATCCCTACCTGTGAAAGCGTTGTCTTTTTTGATTCTAAAGGATCTTTGCGAAAGACCGTTCCGCTCCGTTCCTCCGCTCCTCTTAACTTTCGCACTCCATATTTACCATCGAATTTGAATAAGATACATTTTCTTGATATTTATAAGTACTCCACCTGATTATTTATAAATATGATTCTATTTTTTTATGTAAATAGCACGCTGAATCACCATTTTTCACAGCGATTCGAGGAAGGCACATCCTATAATTATCAGATAAAACAGGCTCTTCAAAAGTTGTCAGGCAACAATCATATTCTGATTCAATTATTTTTTCGATAACTTCATTATTAAAATCATTTATATTCCCAAAGGGAATTGCAAAACTGTAGATATTACGCTTTATTATCATTTCCAATACATCTTTTGCTAGTGTTATTTCATAATTCAAATCATTTTCAGATGTTAATCTTGAGTGTGTCATACCATGAGATCCTATTTCAAATAATTCATTTTGAGAAAGCTCAATAATATTTTCAGAACTCATTAATTTACATCGGTTTAGTTTTTCCCTGTTAATATCATATTTCTGCTCTAAATTGTTTAACAAGGGATCACGTATTTTTCGTGGAAATGATTTAAACAATTCAAATATTTGATAGTAATTATTTTCACTGGTTGCAAATGAATAACCTTTATTATTAATATTAAAATCAATTATATCATTAACCTGTTTATATATTTGGTATAAACGATCTATCCAAAGATTCGCATGTAGACGTCCGACTGTTATAAAAAATATCGCATGAGTATTATATTCCTTCAAAATAGGAACCGCGTTAGAATAATTATCTATATATCCATCGTCAAATGTTATACATATTGTTTTACATTTACTCTTTTTCTGCTTTAAGCCTTTTACAAGGTCTTCAAGAGTGATTATAGTATAATATTTATTAAGCATCTTAATATGTTGCTTAAAAATATCAGGTGAAACACATATATTATGCGGATCATTAAAAGAATCTGTGATTCGATGATACATCAATATACAAGATACAGGGAAAGCATTTGTTTGAGTGTTTTGATAAGGTAACTGTAAAGTGAAATTATTAATTTTTTTTGTATAAACTCTTTTATTATCTTCCAAACCTATTTTCATTTCCACTTTGAAATTCATTAAATTCATTTTATCAATATAACACCTAAATCCATTATAAGCATAACTCATTCCATATTTTTCAGATATATCTTCCCTGTGCATATTGGAGACGGAATAATATTCATACTTATCTTTTTCTTTTATTCCTAAGTAAATCTTATTATTATTACAATTTTTATTCAATGCCCATCCCTTAATGAAAATGTAGCTTAAATATTCAATACACGTATCTATATGGAAAATTATTTCATCTGAAGGAATTTCAGCAAAGTCGTGTTTTTTTGAAAAATAATCATTATGCTTTTTTAATAAATAATCTAAAATTTCAGATAAATTATTAACCACTACTTCAGTAGTGATAGAACCATCATGAAAATAATATTCAGCCAATATTTGCGGAACAAGAATGCCATATCCGCCCAATCTAACAATTTTTATCCATAAATCATAATCTTCCCATCCTGTAAGATTAATATTTACATCATATCCCCTGACCTTTTTTAAAATATCTTTTCGAATCAAACTTGTTACAGCAATATAATTGCCTGTTTTCAATTTTTTATCTTCCCACAGGGTACTGTTACAGACCTGATTATTTTTTCCTTTTTGAGATATTTCACAATATGCAAAAGAAGCTTGAGAATTACATAATGCTGTTAGAAGTTTGGATATACATGTTGGATAAATAATATCATCTGCATCTAGTATGAAAATATACTCAGCATTTGCATTTTCCCATCCTGTATTTCGTGTTTGAGATGGTCCCATGTTAAATTTGTGTTTTAAAAGAAATGTGCTTACAAAACGAGAAGAATACTTACGCAGCCATTCATGCGTAACATCGCAAGAACTGTCCGAAGAACAATCGTCAACAATTATAATTTCAAGCTTTTCAAAAGTTTGCTCAAAAACAGAAGCCAAACATGGAATAATAAAATTTTTATAATTATATAAACTTATTACTACGGTGACAGTTGGTATATAACTGCTATTGTATGCAAATATAGTATTAAATTCCATCTATTACCTTATTTTGCCTAATAATTTAAGTAGAATATCAGACAATCGAACATCTTTTTTCAATTTATTAAATGATTTATTTATTGTATTATTTGCTAAAATTTGACCTTTTTCTGTTGTCAATAAAAAATTTATTTTATCTGCAATACTGCATCTTAAAACTTCGATATAATCAGTATTGGGGAAAAAATATGGATTAAAACTGCATGGTTCTGAAACAACAAGGGCTTTCTGCCAAATTCCTAAATGAATTATACGATGCCATTCAAAATATGAATTCGCTCCATGATGTAAATTCAATATTATTTTACTTCTTTGACAAAGTGAAATAACCATTTCCTGTGAAATATTAATAGAATGACGTGGAGATACTGCATCTGAAAAACAAAAAAAACATTCATATTTCGATAATGATTCTGAATTTTTAACAAAAAAATCATTTCGATAATCACTTAATCTTCCTATGAAAAGAATATCTATCGGTCTATTAGAAAATGATAAACGTTCAGATGTATATGTATAAAAATCTTTTCCAATAAAAAGTTCTTTTGGAAATCGAGGAGGCGTTGAAATGTTGGAATATGGTAAAAATTTATTTTTGTATCCCAAAGGCAAAAAATAGGAAAGAATTCCTTCTTTGTTTAATTTTATGGCTGTATCATAATCAATATCCCATACAATTGCCGATTTTAATATATAAGGAATTGCCCTTTTATACCAAGGTGACCTTCTTTGCTCTCCATTCACAATAATAATATTATCCGGAAGAGTTTCAGGAGGTTCGGGAACCTCTCTGTCCAGGATAAAAAATTCATCAGGAAACAATATTATATTCCAGGTAAATTTATAATCGACAGGATGAGATTCATTGAGACAAACAACATTTATTCCAAGAGAATCTAATGACTCAAATAACAGTTGCTGAATATTTTGTACAAAAAATGCGCTTTTTGAATGTGTGAAAATGGCCAGCTTCATCCGAATATATTTTTTTGGGCAGTCCTACAAAAAAAGGCAAAATCAGCCGGGAAAATAATTTTTCGACTAATTTTTAACACCTTGTATTTTAAATATTTTTGAGATTAATTTTTTGGGTTCTGAATTACTGCTAAAAAGGGCATTTTATCTTATAAGGATTTTACACAAAGCAGACTGTTGCATTGCCAAAACATGATTTAGGGTTAAATAGTTCAAATTCAAATCAAACTCAATAAGTTATATGACACCTGACCCTAATTTCTTAATCGTTTGGGATTGCGATTTAGATTTCAAATTATGGGGGAGTGAATGATTAGCTTTTAGGGCATTGCCTTTGAATAATTCCTACGATTAAATTTTAACAGCCACTTCCGGTTATCTTTTTCAATGCGAGTTAAACGAAAACCGTCCACACTTTCACCTAACCGAATGATAATGTCATTAATGACCGTGAATCGTCTTTGAGGGTTATTGAGCCAGGTGGAGGAATATTGATTTATTTTTAAAAAATTTGACCTATGAAAATGATGTCCGTCTACATTAATTCTCACTTCGATTGGTCAGTTTTACCTAACTTTCACTCTTTTATTATTCATTACGAGTAATCCCAAAGGTAGACATGCTCAACCGAAGGGCCTTTAATATTATCTTTTGTTCAGATATGACAAAAAAGGGGATGGTGTCAAGATGGAATGAATCCTAAAAGAAAATTGTTTTACGCTTGCGTAAATTTTTTTAGCGATGTTGATTCGCAAAAAACTGATACAGTCAAATATGGTGATAGGCGTATCTACATGGATTAGCGATAAGCAGGGATTTTAATGAATGATTGTTTTACGCTTGCGTAAATTTTCAAACGATGTTAATTTACAAAAAAATTGAAACATCCAAATACGGTGACGGAAGTATAATTCACCTATCACTTAAAAAGGGAGACGCCTATGGGCCTGCGCCTGCAGAACATTGACAAGATAGTTGGCCGGGAAACCCATCTCAAAAATATCAGCCTTGAATTTGAACCCGGTTCACGTAATATAATTCTTGGTCGAACCCTTGCCGGTAAAACTTCCCTGCTTCGAATCATGGCCGGGCTGGACCGTCCCACCATCGGTAAATTACATATCGACGATCGCGACGTTACCGGCATCTCGGTGCGCAAACGCAGTATCGCTATGGTCTATCAGCAATTTATCAATTACCCCTCGCTGACGGTCTATAAAAACATCGCCTCACCTTTGAAAATTGCCGGACTGAAACGAACCGAAATTGATCAACGGGTGCGGAAAACCGCTGCAATCCTTCATATTGACGACCTTTTGGATCGGCTGCCCACCGAACTTTCCGGCGGACAACAGCAGCGCACCGCCATTGCCCGGGCGTTGGTCAAAGAAGCCGACCTGCTTCTACTGGATGAACCGTTGGTTAACCTGGACTTTAAATTGCGCGAAGAATTGCGGATAGAGCTTCAGGAAATTTTCTCCCGACGCAAGGCGATCGTTGTTTACACCACTACGGAACCAGCCGAAGCGTTGATGATTGGCGGTAATATCGTTGTGATTGATGAAGGGCGCATCCTGCAAACCGGCCCGACTTCAGACGTTTATCAAAATCCGGCAACGATCAAGGTTGCCGATGTTTTCAGCGATCCTCCCATGAATTACCTCAAGGGCGTTGTAACCGCAGACGCCATGCGACTGGGTCATGGCATTGACATTCCTTTATACGGCCATTGGAGTTCGCTTAAAGTCGGCCAATATCAATTCGGTATACGCGCCAATCACCTTTTTCTAACAAGAACATCGGAGGCAGAGGTTAAAATTCGGACGACCATCGAATTGTCAGAGATAAACGGGTCGGAAACATTCATTCATGTTAATTATGACAATTCTATGCTTGTAATTCAGCAAAACGGCGTGCATGCTTACCGGATCGGCGATCCCATAACGCTTTTTGTCAATCCCCATTATCTTATGGCGTACAATGAGGATGGGCTTTTGGCCGCATCACCGTCAATGAAAACTGCAACAGGCACGAATGTAGGGAATGTAGGAGACAATCATGGCGAACATTGAGTTAAATGAAATTGCTCACAGCTACCTTTCCAAACCTGAAGATGAAGCCGACTACGCCCTAAAGCGCATTCACACCGTGTGGGAGGATGGGGGCGCTTATGCCCTGCTCGGACCTTCGGGGTGCGGCAAAACCACATTGTTAAACGTCATTTCGGGACTGCTCACCCCCAGTCAGGGGCGTGTGCTTTATAATGGTAAAGATGTTACGGCCTTATCACCGGAAAAGCGCAATATTGCCCAGGTCTTTCAGTTTCCGGTTTTGTATGACACCATGACCGTGTCAGACAACCTGGCCTTTCCCTTACGCAACCGCGGCGTTCCTAAAAATGATATCACCCGCCGTGTGGATGAAGTGGCTGAAATTTTAGACTTGACATCCTTTCTCAAAAAGAAAGCTGCCGGTTTAACCGCCGACGCCAAACAAAAAGTTTCCCTGGGACGTGGGTTGGTGCGCAGTGATGTGGCCGCCATTTTGTTTGATGAACCGCTTACTGTGATTGATCCGCATTTGAAATGGCGTCTGCGGCGCAGTCTGAAACAGATTCACGAACAATTGAAGCTGACCCTGATTTATGTCACGCATGACCAGATGGAAGCATTGACGTTTGCTGAAAAAGTGGTGGTGATGTACGATGGTGATATCGTTCAAATCGGAACTCCCCAGGAGCTTTTCGAATATCCGGAACATCGCTTTGTCGGCTATTTTATCGGCAGCCCGGGGATGAATTTCCTGGAATGCGCCGTGGACGGTGATATGGCACGCGTTGATGCCATGGGGATTAAAGCCGATGGGATAAAATTAGATTCGCCAACGGCCGCTTTGGCCCGTCAAGCTACCGGAAAATTGGAATTGGGCATTCGACCGATGTATTTGCAGTTGTCGGCCGAACCGGTGAAGCACGGCGTCGAGGCTCAGATCAAATTAGTTGAAGACCAGGGAAGCTGCAAAATCGTATCTTTGTCTTTGGCCGGCAAAACCGTACGTGCCCGACTGCCTGAAGGCAAGCCGGTTCCTGGCGGAAAAGTATGGCTGGTTTTTCCGCAGCAAAAGATCAGGTTGTTTGACGATGGCCGGTTGATTAACAAAACTTATTAAAATGAATTATGATGCTGGGTTTCGTTCCTCAACCCAGCCTACGAGATTAGAATTTTTACAAGGAGTTCGTTGATGGATAAATGGGAAGATAACAAGGCTTGGTTCCTGGTTTTGCCTGTTTTTGTGATTGTCGCTTTCAGCGCGATCATCCCTTTGATGACCGTGGTGAATTACTCGCTTCAGGATATATGGGGACCGGGACAGCGCGTTTTTGTGGGTGCCGAATGGTTTAAAGAAACATTGTCCGATCACCGCTTGCATGACGCTTTGTGGCGTCAATTCCTGTTTTCCGGCATGGTGCTTTTGATTGAAATTCCGCTCGGCATTATGATTGCGCTGGCAATGCCCAAACGCGGCTGGGGCGTGTCTGCCAGTCTGGTAACGCTGGCACTGCCGCTGTTGATTCCCTGGAATGTGATCGGCACGATATGGATCATCTTCACACGACCGGATATCGGCTTGTTCGGCGCGGCAATTAACGGCCTGAACATCACTTTTGATCATACGTCGTCGCCGTTAGACGCCTGGATCACTCTTATGTTTATGGAAGTCTGGCACTGGACGCCGCTGGTCGCCCTGTTGGCGTACTCCGGTTTAAGAGCGATCCCGGAAGCATATTTTCAGGCGGCTAAAATTGACGGCGCCTCGGCCTGGGCGACATTCCGTTACATCCAACTGCCCAAAATGCGCGGCGTGCTGACAATTGCCATATTATTACGCTTCATGGACAGCTTTCTAATCTACGCGGAACCGTTTGTGCTAACTGGCGGCGGGCCTGGCAACTCCACCACCTTTCTATCGATTTATCTCGTTAAAATCGCTGTGGGTCAATTCGATTTGGGACCGGCGGCCGCTTTCTCGCTGATCTATTTTGTCATCATACTGCTATTCAGTTGGCTGTTCTATCAGGCCCTTCAAAATGTCGGAAAAGGAGAAAAGAACGGATGAAAATAAGAAAACGAACCTTCGGTCTGGCGCTTTATTTCGGCCTGCTGTTGCTGCCGATCTATTGGATGCTCAACATGTCGCTTAGAACCAATGCCGACATCCTCGGCGTTTTCTCGCTGTATCCGACCGATATAACCTTTGGCAATTACATCAAAATTTTTACGGATAAATCCTGGTACTCCGGTTATATCAATTCTATCATTTACGTCAGTATGAACACCGCTATCTCGCTGTCAGTCGCGCTGCCAGCTGCATACGCCTTTTCACGCTACCGCTTTCTCGGCGACAAACATCTGTTTTTCTGGCTGCTCACCAACCGCATGGCGCCGGCGGCTGTTTTCCTGCTGCCGTTTTTTCAACTCTATTCAACGTTCGGTTTAATCGACACCCATATCGCCGTGGCATTAGCGCATTGCCTGTTTAATGTGCCTTTGGCGGTGTGGATATTGGAAGGCTTTATGTCCGGCATTCCCCGTGAAATTGATGAAACCGCTTTTATCGACGGATTCGGTTTTCCAAGCTTTTTTATAATCATCTTTATCCCGCTGATCAGAGCCGGCGTTGGCGTAACCGCCTTTTTCTGCTTCATGTTCAGTTGGGTGGAATTATTGTTCGCCCGCACTTTGACCGTAACCGATGCCAAACCGATTGCGGCGATTATGACCCGCACGGTGAGCGCCACCGGCCTTGACTGGGGTTTGCTTTCGGCCGCCGGCATATTGACCATTGTGCCGGGTGCGCTGGTAATATGGTTCGTACGCAATCATCTGGCCAAAGGCTTTGCCATGGGACGTGTATAAGGAGGTGACTGATGGATTTGGAATGGATGGCCTGGACGTTTCACACCGCCGTTTTTTTTATTACGATTATTTTGATGCTCTGCGCGATGACTATTTGGCAAGTGGTTTCGCCAACTATTGAACGCCGCGGGTTCCTGCCACTAGTCACCACGCGAGGCGACCGTCTTTTCATCGGCTTGTTAGGTAGCGCTTACATTCACCTGGCCTGGCTCGGACTGACCGATCAGACGCTGTGGATCGCTTTTGCTATTGCGATGATTTGGATGGTTGTGGTAATGCGCTGGGGTTGATACGACGGGAACGCTTATTTAACATTGATATAAAGCAGGAGTCAATATATTGGAATTTTTTTTATGCGTCATCGGAATGGTAATGATCGTGGAAGGTTTGCCCTATTTTGCTTTTCCTGATAAAATGAAAAACTGGATTCAGCAAGTTATTGAGATACCGGACGGCGCTTTGCGCAAGTTCGGTCTGGTGCTGATGCTGGTTGGTCTTGGGCTGATTTATTTTGGGAAACAATAACCATGTTTGCACTGAGTGAATATGATTATCATCTTCCTGGGCAATGCATCGCTCAAGAACCGTCAAAGCCGCGCGAGCGTTCCCGTCTTCTTTATATGAATCGATACACGGGGGTTTTAGCGCACCATACATTTACGAATATTATCAATTTTCTTAATCCTGGTGACGTGTTAGTGGTAAATGACACCCGTGTCGTGCCCGCTCGGCTGATCGGCAAAAAAAAGACCGGCGGAAAAATCGAACTTTTAATTTTAAATTTCGCGCAATGCCTTGAAAACTACCATGTAGGCAGTGATATTGTATGCCAATGCCTGCTTAAAGCCTCAAAACGACCGCGTGAAGGAACCGTTCTGATTCTTGAACAAGGATTGCATGCCGAGGTGTTACAGTTTCACGATGGCATGTTTACGGTTCGTTTCAGGTGCGCTGAGAATTTTGAAACATTAATATCCCGTATTGGTAAAACACCGTTGCCGCCTTATATCAATCGGAATGGAAACACCCCCTCCGATAATGATCAAAAAGACTACCAAACCGTATATGCCAGACAAAATGGCGCAGTGGCGGCACCTACGGCGGGATTGCATTTCTCGACGGAACTGCTTGACAAAATAAAGGCCAAAGGGATTCTGATCGCCGCAATCACGCTTCATGTCGGCCACGGCACTTTTGCCCCGGTCAGAACCGATGATATTCGGGAACACAAAATTCATTCGGAATGGTATACGATTACGGAAGCAACCGCTTCCGCTTTAAACCTGGCGGAGCGTATAATTGCAGTGGGCACCACCTGTGTGCGCTCGCTTGAGTTTGCTTCAGACCAACATGGCCGGATTCATCCCGGTAGCGGGCAATGCGATCTTTTTATCTATCCGGGGTATAAATTTAAAGTCATTGATGCCCTGGTAACTAATTTTCATCTTCCCCAATCAACCCTCTTGATGTTAGTTTCCGCTTTTGCGGGCCGGCCAAATATTTTAAGCACCTACCGAACGGCAATCAGGGAAGGTTATCGGTTTTATAGCTATGGGGATGCGATGTTGATTTTTTAGTTTTGTAAACATCTAAAATAATTGAATTTTCGATATTATATAACGATCTGAAAAATGTTCGCTTTTCAAATTACCGCACAATCATCGGAAACCAGCGCCCGCGCAGGACGTTTGCAGACTGATCACGGGGAAATCAAAACGCCTGTTTTTATGCCGGTGGGCACGCTTGGAACGGTAAAATCATTATCACCGGAAGAACTTATCGGTGCCGGCGCCCAGATAATTTTAGGTAATACTTACCATTTATATCTCAGGCCCGGATGTGAAGTGATCAACCTGTTTTCCGGCTTACACCGTTTTATGAATTGGAACAGGCCCATCTTAACTGACAGTGGCGGTTTCCAGGTTTTTTCACTGGCCAAGCTTTCTAAAGTTTCCCAGGAGGGGTACGCGTTTCAGTCGCATATCGACGGCTCGCGACATCTTCTGACACCGGAAAAAGCTATTGAAATTCAAATCAGTTTGAATTCGGACATTATGATGTGTTTGGATCAATGTATTCAATATCCGGCGGAAAAAAATGAAGCCTTAGCAGCGCTTAATCTGACCACCCAATGGGCGCAGCGTTGTAAACACATTTGGAATCTGAAAACATCTAAAGACAATGCGTTATTTGGCATTGTCCAAGGAGGAATGTTTAACGATTTGCGTACACAATCCGCCAATGAGCTAGCCGAAATCGGTTTTCCCGGTTATGCGGTAGGCGGATTGAGTGTCGGCGAGCCCCAGGCAATGATGCTGGAAATGGCCGCCCATACGCTCCCACTGCTTCCAGGGCGAACGCCGAAATACATCATGGGCGTCGGAACTCCGGAAGACCTGGTGGAGCTTGTCGCTCTGGGTGCTGATATGTTCGACTGTGTCATGCCCACGCGCAACGCCCGCAACGGGCAATTGTTCACCCGACACGGAACGTTCAATATTTCCAATGCCCGCTTTAAAAAAGATACCGGCCCGGCCGACCCCGAATGTAAATGTTATACATGCCGCCAGTATTCCCTTGCATATTTGCATCACTTGTATAAAAATAAAGAATTACTTGCATATCGTTTGAATTCGATTCATAATATCAATTATTATACCGATCTGATGGAAGAGATGCGCACGGCTATCAGTAACAATGTTTTTCAAACATTTAAAAAAGCGTTTTACCGGCAAAGAAGCG
>JAOZRC010000522.1 GCA_029940345.1 Desulfobacterales bacterium | reverse complement strand
AAATGAATAATTTATCAGGTGTGTTATTATTCCCCCCCAAATCCGTTATAATCAGGGTTTTTACGATGTCACCAATGATTATCTGGGTATCCTGCAGAAGGTGTTGTCGTCTAGGTCGGAAGCTGGAAAATAATAGTAACCTAAAATTCTGAGTCTAAAAATTATCGCCTTTCATTTCCATATATAGTTATTAAGATATTATTTTTGGGTAAGGGATTAATCAAAATGTAGGGTGGGTGTAGTGTAGCGAAACCCACCAAATGCTGATAAATGGTGGGTTTCGCTGTGCTACACCCACCCTACATCGAACCCAAAATCTTTTTCTTTAACACTATAGGACAAGGTAATGCGAAGGTTTAACGGGATAATATCATTATGACACAAAGTATTTTTGCATTTATTATCGTTTTAGGAATTTTAATTTTTGTACATGAACTGGGCCATTTTATAGTGGCACGGTTATGTGGCGTCGGTGTTGATAAATTTTCACTGGGATTTGGCCCGCGACTGGTCGGTAAAAAAATTGGCCGCACTGATTATCGAATATCAGCTATCCCTCTGGGGGGATACGTCAAAATGGTTGGAGATGAACCCGGGGGTGAAATTGAGCCCGATGATCTTGCAATTGCCTTTGACAACAAAAGTGTGTGGAAACGAATCTTAATCGTCGCTGCCGGCCCTTTCTCCAATTTTTTATTAGCAGTGTTTATCTTCCAGGTCCTTTATCTTGTTCATGGGATTGATCATCTGAAGCCCGTGGTTGAAGAAATTCAGACCGAAAAGACGCTGATAACATCCCAAGGTGTCGAAGGATTTCAAAAAGGCGATATCATTGTTGCCATTGATGGAGAGTCCGTTAAAAGTTGGGATGATGTCGTTCAGCGAGTAGACGCAAGTGAAGGACGCACCCTCGCGTTTACTGTAAAACGTGGCAACAGCGGCTATGTAATTAATGTCACTCCGCAACTGGAAAAATCGCAAAATTTATTTGGTGAAGAGATTCAAAAGTATGGCATCGGTGTTTCGCCAATACCCGCGATAAAGCCGATTATCGGCGAAGTGCGTAAAAATACACCTGCTCAACGCGCAGGGTTACATGCAGGTGATCTTATTATCGCAATTGATGGGACGGCTGTCAAAAACTGGAAAGAGATGGCTGGCATTATATCCGCCTGTAATGGCCGTAAACTTGAGATCGAAGTTCAACGTGATGAGGAACGCATATCCACAGTGATAACACCGGAACTCCATCCTGACACCAATAATATTGGCGAAAAAATAAAGCGTTATATGATAGGAATCACAGCCGTTAATGTAACGCCGCAAATATTTACCGAAAGGCTTAATCCTTTACAAGCTGCGGTGGAGGGCGTCTTACGCACATACGAAATTACTGAATTGACAATTCTCAGTATTGTTAAAATTTTTCAGAATAAAATTTCCGCTAAAACGATTGGCGGGCCGATAATGATTGCCGAAATGGCTGGCCAACGTGCCAAAGAAGGCGTCCTCAGTTTTGTTTTTTTTATTGCTTTGTTAAGCGTTAATTTGGGTCTGATTAACCTGTTTCCTGTCCCTGTGCTGGACGGCGGCCACTTGCTGTTTTTTACAATAGAATCGCTCAAAGGGAGTCCCCTGAGTACGAAAGCGCGAGAAATCTCACAGCAAGCCGGTGTTTTTGTGCTTCTTGCCTTGATGATTTTTATTTTCTACAATGACATTATGCGTGTTTTTTTTAGTTAAACGCAATTGGGACTTATTTGAAATTTGGTTCTTGGAATTTGGGATTTCAGAATTTTAATGCCACCCCATTTTATTGAATACCCACTTTTCTAAAATGTCGAAAACCGAATCACGTTTGATTGGTTTCGTGATATAGTCATCCATCCCCGCATCTAAACATTTCTCACGATAGCCTTTCATGGCATGAGCTGTCATGGCGATAATCGGGATCATATCAAATCCGATCTCCCTGATTTCCCGCGTCGCTTCAAGGCCGTCCATTTCAGGCATTTGGATATCCATGAAGATCAAATTAAAATTTTCGGGGGCGCTGGTGTATCTATCAACGGCTTCGCGACCATTATTAGCCACTTCCACATTATAACCCGCTTTTGTAAGCATGATTAAAGCCAGTTTCTGATTGATGGGATTGTCCTCGGCCAATAGAATGCGCACCGATTGTTTAATTGCCTCGCGCACGGAATACTGGGTAATAATTTTATTTTTAACTTTCTTTTCCGCGCTTTCAGTTTTATCCTGCCCTTTTTTTAAAAGTCTTGCCAGCATCTGATAGAGCTTATCTCTTCGAATCGGTTTGCTTAGAAAACCATCAAAACCGGCCTCCTCGCAATTTTTAGCATCTGTATCCATCAGTGAAGATAAGGCGATCAGAAGAATATTTTTAAAAGGGTTAAGGGCATTGCGAATTTGCCTGGCGATATCATATCCCGATACCTCTTTCATCTGGATGTAACAGAGACAGAGGTCAAAAGGGGCGGCGTCATTAACCGCTCTATGTAAATCACCTAAAATATGTTCAGGATCCTTTTGTGTGGCAACATCCATACCGGCAAGTTCCAGAATATGTCTTAGCATATTCAGGCTGGTGGGATTATCATCAACAATAAGGATCTTTTTGTTCCGAAGGGCTGTAGGAATATCTCTTTTAGAGTCCTCACTTTCGGAGACGCCTAGCCAAGCAGTAAAATGAAACGTTGTGCCTTTCCCAAGAGTGCTTTCCACCCAGACATCACCATCCATCAGATTCGCAATCTGCTTGCAAATAGATAGTCCCAAGCCAGTGCCGCCAAACTTGCGTGTTGTTGTTCCATCCACCTGTTGGAATGGTTCAAAAATGGCCTTCAGCCTGTCCTCAGGAATACCGATGCCGGTATCCTTTATCTGGGAATGCAGTTTTGTTCGAATTCCCCTGTCTTCTTCAATATCTAATAAAAGTTCAATAGAGCCTTTTTCAGTAAATTTGGGGGCATTTCCCATTAAATTTGTTAAAACTTGCCTAAACCGCAACGGATCGCCTTTTACTTGGGAAGGGAGTTCATTGCCAATATAACAATTTACCTCGACCGGCTTTTTCCCAATTTTAGGGCGAATTAATTCGCAAACATCATAAGCAATCAACTCAGGATCAAAGTCAATCTCTTCGAATACCAGCTCTCCGGCCTCAATTTTGGAAAAATCAAGAATATCATTAATTAAATCAAGCAGGGCTTCGCCACTGCGTTTTATTGTATCAACATAGTCAAGTTGATTTTCATCTAATTTCGTGTTCAAAAGAATGTCAGTAAAGCCGATAACACCGTTCATCGGTGTACGTATTTCATGACTCATGCTAGCTAAAAATTCGCCTTTAGCCCGGTTAGCCACATCTGCCTTTTTGGAAAGCTCTTTTGTTGTGGTAATAACATCTTCCAACTGTTTGTTAATTTCCATCAACTCACGGTTTTCAGCTTCCGTATCAAAAACAGCCTTGCGCAGTGCTTCTTCTTTTAGCGTATGCTCGGCTTCGAAGGCTTCCAATTCACTAACCCGTTGACGTAATGAATTGATTTCAAATGAAATTTGTTGGTCCGTTTTTTCAGTGTCTTTTTTATCAACAGGAAGATGGGATTCAGAGGGCCGCCGAGTGGCGATATCCTCTTCTAATTGATTATTGATTTTCATCAATTCGCGATTTTCGGCTTCAGTATGAGCGATAGTCTTTCGTAACGCCTCTTCTTTTTGCACATATTCAGTTTCTAAGGCTTCTAATTCACTAACCCGTTGGCGCAATGGATTGATTTCAAATGAAATTTGTTTATCTATTTTTGGGGTACCATTTTTATCAACCGAAAAGTATAATTTTGAGGGGCTTAAAACGGCATCGGGAGTTGATGTTTCAGTAGTGCCTGTCGTTAATCTCCTGGAAACCGGTGTTGGTGATCCGAAAGGTAGAGACGATGAGTCGCAGGGAACCGATGATTGTGTATAAGGGGCCGGAGGTATAGTATGCGGTATTGAGTACCGCGTATCATGAGGCAAATAATTGTGTTGGCGCAGTTTCACGAGTTTCAGCTTTCCAGTTTTGAGGATATCGTCAATGGATCAGAATTTTCAGGATTTCAGAATGACCAGAATTATGACACATTTGGGGTACCAGCATAAGGCGGGACATATTGAAATCAGTTACTGGCAAGTAAGTCATGCCAAAACATCGTAAATCTAACGACTTGCTCTTTTGAAAGAATCGGGCCAAATGGCCAAATAAATAAGCTCATTACAAGGCAATATCTCGTAACGAGCGTAATGTCTCATCTTATGTGTTTGTATCCGATTTTTATAATCAAGCATTATCAAAGGATAATGCTTATACCATATTACAGATAAAGTGTAAACTGACAAATTGGGCTTGATCATTGTTTCGGC
>JAOZRC010000521.1 GCA_029940345.1 Desulfobacterales bacterium | reverse complement strand
ACCTTTTATGGAATTGTGGTGGTTTCCTTTACACTCTGCCCACCCTACAAAATTTTGTAGCTGAACAGATCGAACAAGTGTTAACTACTTTAGCTGTCTTATGAAGGATGCCTAAAACCCTATATGTTATCACTTTGCCATTTCATGGCATTTCGACTCTTAACCAGATGCATCTGTTAATAATCAATGACAACATAGTCCGTTAGAATCAGTCATTTTCAACACGAAAACCGGGTGAGTAATAATTATTCAAGCACCCATCCTCAGACTGTGTCACAATCAGGCATTCCACGTCATTAAGGCATTTCACTAATGCCAAACCGTCATCAGGTCCCATCACCATTAAAGCGGTTGCCAGACCATCGGCAAACGTGCAGTCGTTCGCCATGACAGAGACACTGATCACACCGTTTTGCACAGGATAACCGGTGCACGGGTCAAGCACATGGGAATAGCGTCGACCGTCTTTTTCAAAAAAATTGCGATAATCTCCGCTGGTCGCCAGTGCTCTATCTTTTAATGTCACCATTTTATAAACCTGGTCATAAGCGGATTCTTTGTGGGGCGTGTTCACCCCGATGCGCCACTTTTGGCCATCCTGACGCACTCCCGAAGCATACACCTCGCCACCGATCTCCACTAAAAAATTATCGAAGCCCTGTTTCCGAAGCATCGCCGCAATCTGGTCAGTTCCGAATCCCTTGGCAATTGAGCCCAAATCCAATGCAATCCGGGGATTTTTTTTGATAAGACATTTATTTTTTTGAATGACTATCTTATCAAAGCCAATATTACGCAATACGGTGTCAATTTCTTCCTGGGTGGGAATACGTTCTGTTTGTTTCCGGCCGCCAAAACCCCATAGCGCAACCAAGGGCCGCACCGTACCATCCCAGGCACCCTGGGTCATCTGATAAAGCGTAGCGGAAACAGTTAACACGTTATAAAAGTCATCAGAGATACAAATCGGCAGATCAGCTTTTAAAGCGGTGTTAAACCGACTGATTTCACTGTCCGGGATATAGGTGGACATACTCCGGTTGATTTCTCGGAGGCGTTGTTCGATCTCTTTCTTAAGGTAGTCAGTCTGTTTAAAGTAGGAAACCACCACCTTAATATGATAGGTGGTGCCCATAGTGCGCCCTGAAAAGCGCACTTCTTTGCTGTCACCGCATCCTGCCAGTAAGCCAATAACTGCCAGTAAACGAAGCGTTCGGATAATTATTCGCATAACCTTTGATTCAATTTATCAGACATTTTCATATTGCCCCTGTTCAACTTCTTACGATCACCGCCTAACCCATCTATTATTCAATGTCAAAAGTATTTCAACGATAATCTTAAGGATGTTCTTTTCAAACCCTGATTTTTATGGTAAAAGTTTACTTATGACACAAATATTATGTATCGCCAATCAAAAAGGCGGTGTGGGTAAAACTACGACAGCGATTAATTTATCCGCCGCACTGGCGGTCGCTAAACAAAAAACTTTACTTGTCGACTGTGACCCGCAGGGCAATGCAACCACCGGAATCGGGGTCAATAAATCCGCTTTGGAGCAATCGCTCTACCACGGTATGATCGGAAAAGCCTCGTTAGACAGCCTGATCGTTGATACGGAGATAGACGCCTTAAAAGTGCTGCCGTCACGCGTGGAATTAATTGGCTTTGAAGTGGAAATGCTTTCCGCACCCGATCGTGCAAAAGCGCTGAAAAATCTTCTGGCGGAACTTGATGACACTTACAAGTATATCATCATTGACTGCCCTCCGTCTCTCAGTTTGCTAACTGTAAACGCGCTCACCGCGTCTGACAGACTCTTAATTCCGCTTCAATGTGAATTTTATGCTCTCGAAGGTTTGGGGCAATTAATTCAGACGGTGCGACGTATTCGCAGCAGTTTGAATGCGGGCCTCAAAGTTGCGGGAATCCTTCTTACCATGTTTGACAAACGCACCAATCTGGCCTCCCAGGTCGCCGAGGATGTTAAACATAAATTTAAAGATTTGGTATTTAACACCATCATACCGCGCAATGTGCGTTTGGGTGAAGCGCCCAGTTTCGGCAAGCCGATTCAGCTTTACGACGCCGCGTCCAAGGGTGCCAAAAGTTATTTTGCTTTGGCCCGGGAAATTATGGCGCAATCCCATTAATTGCCTTTTTGCCTGCAAGGAATAATCGAATGACGAACAAAAAGACGAATAAAACCAGGAAAAGCCCGCCCAAAGGTAAACGGCCTAAAGTTGCGCTGGGAAAGGGTCTTGACGCCCTTCTTCCTGAATTTCTGCCCTTAAATGAGAATAATAAAGATTATTTCCAATGTGATATTGATTTAATTCGCCCGAATCGCTTTCAGCCACGACGCCAGTTTAAAGAAGCCGAACTGGATGAACTCGCGCAATCTATCAAAGAACAGGGCGTTATTCAACCTTTGTTGGTACGTCCGGCTGAACACGGCTACGAACTGGTCGTCGGAGAACGGCGTTTGCGAGCCGCCCGAAGAGCTGATCTATTTAAAGTGCCCGTGGTGATGAAGGATTTGACCGACGCTGAAATCCTGGTAATCTCCATTGTCGAAAATATCCAACGGCAAAATCTGAATCCGATTGAAGAAGCGCATGCCTATCAGCGCCTGATGGATGAGTTTGACATGACTCAGGAACAAGTGGCTCATCGGGTGGGGAAAAGCAGACCGGCGGTGGCCAATTTCTTAAGACTGCGCCAACTTCCCGAGCAAATTAGAGCCACCATCTTAGATGAAACGATCAGTATGGGACACGCCCGTGCTTTACTCGGCGCCGACACGTTATACCAACAAATGGATGCCTGGAAGACCGTGATCTCTAAAAAATTATCTGTCAGAGAAACGGAAAAGTTGATCAAACGTTTGAAAAAACCGCCGTCAGAGCCATCCCCACCAACGCCAGATGAAATCCACTTCAGGGATCTGTCGGAAAATCTTTCTCGTAATATGGGCGCCAAAGTTCAAATCGTACGACGCGGCCAAAAAGGCAAAGTTGAAATTGAGTTTTACGGCAATGATGACCTAGACCGTCTGATCACCATTTTAAATAAGGCGTCACTTACGGATTCTGATTGAATTCAAGCGTCTGATGAATGTGTCCATATCAGATTACATCAAATGCCCTTGACCCACAGAGCTACACGAAATTTTCATGCATTGCTTTCAATCCATTGGTACAATTTTTGCATCTATTTATTGGAAAAGATGGTTACCTTTTAGAGTTGTACTGACAGCTTAATTTTGAAAATACCTTATTACTTGACGTCGGATGTATTTTTAATACTATAATTTCAGAATGTTTCGTCTGAACGCAATATGTAAGCTAAATGGTGTCAATTTCAATCATCTATAAAGAAAGTACATTGATTCAAAAAATATTAAGAGTATCATTAAAACTATTTAAGGAGGGAAAAAATGACAATTCTAAAAAAAGCATTTGTAATGATTACTTTCGGGTTATTGGTTTTGACACCGTTTACAGCCGTAGCCATTCAGATGCAAACGGTTGCGGCCCCACACCCGAGTACTTGGCCAACGGTTGTTTTTGAATTTGATTATGGCGAGTATGATGGCATTTATGAATTCAACGCAGGCGAATTTCAGCTTATTGTCGGTCTGGGCGATGATGCGTTTGACACGGTGGGGTATTGTGTGGAACTGGATGAAGGAATATTCACACCTTGGAGTTACGATGTCGATCTTCAACCGGTCACTTTCATAGACAACGGCTTAGACGCCGCCTGGCTGATGAACGAATATGCCTACGGTTTGGGTAATAGCCCGGACGATGCGACTATTGATGAAATGTTGGAAGCGCAGGCCGCCCTGCAATTAGCAATTTGGGATACGGTTTACGGCGATTATTTAACGATATCGATTCTGACGGACGACAGCATTGAAAGCCTGTACACAGAATATATTAACGGCTTGGCTCAGGCTAAATCAAATGGCCCCTATGACACTACTTTTGCGGCCAATTTCAGTATCGCCCATCAAGAAGATGTGCAAGACCTTTTGATCCACCTATCCAAAGATTCAGGCGCCGTTCCCGAACCGGGAACTGTTATGCTGATGGGTTGCGGTTTGATTTTTCTTGGGTTAATCCGAAGAAAATCGAAAAAGAATAAACGGGCGCCGATGTGAAAATAACTTGACAACAGATATAACCTTCATATAGTTGTCAGATTTTGGTTTGTTCTGGCACAAAAATTGCCTCCCTACCAAAACAACCGTTTTGGGGAAAATATGGCACAAATTGTTTATCAGAATAGCATAATATATCCATATTGGTTTGGGGCAAAAATCATGCCAGAACAAACCTAAATCCGATAACTATATAATAGTCGTTAATTATTTATGCGAATTAAGAGTTGAAAGCAAGCATCAGCATTGCAGCGGCCAGCTTA
>JAOZRC010000520.1 GCA_029940345.1 Desulfobacterales bacterium | reverse complement strand
AAGGGGAAAACTTGCCCACCCTACATTTTATAGCAACCGCACAGGTTGAAATTTTGTAGCTGAACAGATCGAAAAAGTGTTAACTACTTTAGCTGTCTTATGAAGGATGCCAAGATTTTAAAGAAAATTTCAGCGATAAAGCCCAAAAAGCCTTATCCGACGATATTGAACTCAAAAATGCAGATATATGGTTTCAAGACGAAGCAAGAGTAGGCCAGCGAGGCACATCAACGCGAGTATGGGCTGAAAAAGGAACCCGACCAAGGGCTGTTCAGTAACAACAATTTCTTTCGACCTATATTTTCGGAGCTTTTTGTCCTGAAAATGATGAGGCTTGCGGTCAGATAATGCCTAAATCTGATACAGAGGCAATGGAAATACATTTAAAAGAGATATCTGATATGGTAGCTGAAGGACGGCATGCCTTGATTATAACGGACGGAGCCGCATGGCATACGACAGATAAGCTTCAATGCCCTGAAAATATATCATTGCTTACTTTATATTAAAGGTCACTATAGTTGTCAGATTTTGGTTTGTTCTGGCACAAAAATTGCCTCCCTACCAAAACAACCGTTTTGGGGACAATATGGCAGAAATTGTTAGTCAGAACGGCATGATATAGCCATATGCAATTGATGGCAAAAATCATGCCAGAACAAACCTAAATCCGATGACTATAATGAAATCTTTATCATCACTTATTCCCATTGTAATTTTGTTTTTGAATGCATCGTTCACTGAAGCTGTTGAAACGGTAAAGGTTGCTGCTATTTTTGCGAAAACAGGCAAAGCTGCTTTAGGAAATGTTCAGACTTTAAATGGAATCAGGTTTGCTGTCAAAGAACTTAATCAACAAGGCGGGGTGCTGGGAAAACAGGTGGAGTTACTTGAATTTGATAATAAAAGCACTGCCATCGGTTCTAAAATTGCGGCCCAAAAAGCAGTCAAAGCCAATGTGGTCACTGTGATCGGTGCAAACTGGAGTTCTAATTCCCTGGCAATGGCCCCGGTTTTCCAGGCAGTCAAAATTCCCATGATTTCTCCCCCGGTCATCCGAAGGATTCCGGTTTTATCATTAAACAAGCAAGGGATAGCAACATATCTACAACATTCATTGATGGTGATGGATGGAATGATTCCATGTATGAAGTTGAAGGCAATGTAATTGAAGGAAACTTTTTTTCAAGTCACTGGCATCAGGACAGCGCCAGTAAAAAGAGCCAGGAATTTATCGAAAAATACAGAACCCGTTCCGAAAAAGTTGACGTTGGGAATGCCTTGGGCGATGACTGTGTTTTTCTCTTTGCGGATGCCGTCTTAGGGCTTTCCGTATCCTATTTTATAATCACTGAGAATCACGGGGGCGAGATGGCGGTTGAAACCCAGCCCGAATCTGGTTCTAAATTTATTATCCGATTGCCGATTGAAAGGAGAAAGTCATGAAAAGGACAGTAATGACATTTATTATCATGGTTTTTGGAATAGCAACATTTTGCACTGCTTCCGCTTACGCTGGAAAGAAAAAAGTCCTGTACATTGATTCATACCACCCGGAGTATCCATGGAGCGCCGGCATTACCGCTGGTGTTGAATCCGTGTTAGACTCTATAAATGACGTGGAACTCAAGATTATACGAATGGATACCAAACGCAATACTTCCGAGGAATTCAAAAAAGCTGCCGCACTTAAAGCAAAAAATGTGATCGATATCTGGAAACCGGATATAGTGATTGCATCAGACGATAACGCCTCAAAATACCTGATTGCACCCTATTTCAAGGATGCTGATATTCCGTTTGTCTTCTGTGGCGTCAACTGGGATGCAACACCTTATGGGTATCCTTTTAAAAATGCGACTGGAATGGTTGAAGTTTCGCCTGTCCTTGACACTATTAAAGCATTAAAAAAATTCACAAAAGGTGGCCGTATCGGCTATATTAGCGTAAATGCCTTGAGTGAACGTAAAAGCCTGCATTACTTTAAAGAGAAGCTTAAAATTTCTTTTTCTGATGAAAAGCTGATTGACGATTTCCCTGAGTGGAAGCGCGAGTACCTCAGACTGCAAGATTCCGTTGATATGCTGATATGGACCAATCCGATAGGCATCAAGGGATGGGATGACGATCAGGCGGTGGCGTTCATCCTCAAACACACAAAAATTCCAACTGGTGCGGTAACTGACGATAATGTTCGTTATGCAATGATTGGGAGAGTTAAAATCGCCGAGGAGCAGGGCTGGTGGGCAGGCAAAACAGCACTCAGAATTTTGAATGGTACTTCTCCGGCGAATATTCCGGTTACGACAAATAAGGAATCAAGACTATTCCTGAATATGCAACTGGCCAATCGGTTGGGAATAAAGTTTTCGATGGACCTGCTGGAAAAGGCAACTCTTGTCGAAGAACTGCCCGACAGGGAAAAAGGAAAATGAAATTCAACTCGATCACCTTTAAGCTTCTATCCTTTATTATCGGTACATTCGTTGTTACGACCGTAAGTGTCATGGTTTTATCGAATATTCAATTGACCCGGATTATCGACAGAAGCCAGAATGTCATGTATGCCGAAAAAGTGGATGCAATCCTGACAACGCTTGGCAGAAGTGATGATCGGCTGAAGAAGACAGGACTGGTTGAAGCTTATGCTGATGATTTCAGGAGATCGGCCCTGAAAGCTTTAAGGCAGACGTATTATAAACAGCCGGACCAACCCATTTACCCATTCATTCTTGATGCGGACGGCAGGGTCGTCATGCACCCGGTGCTCCCATCCGGCGACCAGTCTTTGAAAAAGACCAAAGTTGCCCAAAAAATGCTATCTTCATATAAAGGAGATTTTGGCTATATCTATCACGGCCAGAAAAAATGGTGTATTTACAAACGGTTCTCCGAATGGGACTGGGTGATTGGTTACACTGTTCCGCTGGAAATCAAATATGGCGATGTCCGGATGTTTCGTAATATACTTGTTTTAATCATGGGAGGTATAACCACTCTCGTGCTTCTGGTATTGTCACTGATTGTTGCCCAATTCACAAAACCGATAATCAGACTGACCAATATTTCCACACAGATAGCCGGCGGCAACCTTAACCAGCAGATTGACTTGGGAAGCAAGGATGAAGTGGGAACGCTTGCGCGCAGTTTCGCCCGAATGCGCGATGCGACCAAAAAACAGATCGCCGCATTGAATCTTGAGATTCGCGAACGCAGGCAGGTTGAGGAAGAACTTCGCCATTTGCGTAACTATCTTTCGAATATTATTGACTCCATGCCATCCGTGCTGGTCGGGGTGGATATGCATGGGAAAGTGACTCAGTGGAACAAGACCGCAGAACTGACCACGGGAATCACAGCATGCACCGCCCATGGGAAAACCCTTTCCGATGTGTTTCCCCGGATGGCAAAGAAGATGGAAAAAATCAATAAAAGCATCCAAACACGGGAAATACAACAGGAACTGAAGAAGCCCCGCCTGTCGGATAATGAAACATTTTACGAAGACATGACCATCTACCCCTTGATCGCTAACGGTGTAGAAGGCGCGGTGATCCGTATAGACGATGTGACCGATAAGGTGCGCATGGAAGAGATGATGATCCAAAGCGAGAAAATGCTCTCGGTGGGCGGTCTGGCCGCCGGTATGGCTCACGAAATCAATAATCCCCTGGCCGGTATGATGCAGACCGCCGAGGTCATGACCAGCCGTCTGACCCGTGCAGATATGCCGGCCAACCTGAAAGCCGCCGAGACCGCCGGCACTAACATAGAAGCAATTAAAAACTATATGGAGGCACGCGGCATACTGCGCATGCTTACAACCATCAACGAATCAGGAAAACGGATGGCGGACATTGTGAACAACATGCTCAGTTTTTCCCGGAAAAGCGATTCTGCTGTATCCTCCCATGACCTGGCTGATTTGCTGGACAAGACCCTGGAACTGGCGGCTACCGACTATGATTTGAAAAAGCATTACGATTTTAAGATGATCACAATCAGAAAGGAGTATGAAGACAACCTGCCCTACATACCATGTGAGGGAGCCAAGATACAGCAGGTGCTGCTCAATATCCTCAGAAACGGAGCCGAAGCCATGCAGGAGGCGGGAACCGAAAAGCCTCGGTTTATTTTCCGGGCCTACTTTGAAAAAAAGCAGCAAACAATCTGCATGGAAATTGAGGATAACGGTCAGGGCATGGATGAAGAAACTCGCAAGCGGGTGTTTGAGCCTTTTTATACTACCAAACCTGTGGGATTGGGTACCGGTCTTGGCCTTTCCGTGTCCTATTTTATCATTACTGAGAACCACGGAGGCGAAATGGGTGTGGAATCTCGGCCCGGCCTGGGCGCTAAATTTATCATTCGCCTGCCGGTTCAGAATACTTAGAGCCTGTTTGGAAAGTCGTGATCGAAGCGAAAAAGTGTGAGAGCGAGGG
>JAOZRC010000519.1 GCA_029940345.1 Desulfobacterales bacterium | reverse complement strand
TGGTAGGGAGGCAATTTTTGTGCCAGAACAAACCAAAATCTGACAACTATACAACCTTTGTTTTAATATGGCGATTTCGTCTTAAATGTGTTATTTTTGCATTAAGCGAATACAATAGCTGTGGAACAAAATATGCCAGAACAATTATACGAACATCTCACCCAAAATCAAGTGAACACTTACGGATTAGTGCTAAGTTCGCAAGGCGTGCCCTATTTTGCAGCAAAATCCGCCCAAGGCTGGGAAATATGGGTTGAAGAATCGGTTCGTGACCAAGCCTATAATTTAATTACACAATATATTGCGGAAAATCAAGGTATTAAGGCCCCCGAAACCCACGAAGCGCCCGAATACAACAAGACCAAAATTGGGGTATGGATGTCACTGCTTATCATTGGGTGTCATTTACGAAGTAACATGCACGCCCAATTCGATTCGATTGTCAGAGAATACGGCGCTTCGGCATCAGCGATTTTGGATGGCGAAATTTACAGAACGGTGACTGCTTTAATGCTGCACTCAGATTATATGCACCTGGCCGGCAATGTCGCCGGTATTTTTATTTTCGGAACAGCCGTGGGCAGTATTGCTGGCCCCGGCGTCGGCAGCCTGATGGTTCTGAGTACGGGCATCCTGGGAAACTATGCCAATGCGGTTTTGTTTCAATACGGACATATATCGGTGGGCGCATCCACAGCCGTGTTCGGAGCCATCGGCATTACCGCAGCATATCAATTTCATGCCAAGATCAAAGCGGGCAAGCAGCGCATGAAGGCGTGGCTTCCCTTAGCCAGCGGTTTGGCGCTGCTCGCATTTTTGGGTGCGGGCAAACGCGCCGATCTCACAGCGCATTTATTCGGATTTATCGCGGGGATCGGTCTCGGACTTATTTACGCCCTGTTCCGATATCATTTTCAGCAAAAATCTGTTCAAATCGGAAGCATGGCGGCGTGTGTCATTATTCTTGTTTTAGCTTGGTTGTGATCACAGTGGCGCTGGGTTAATCCGTTTGAAAACAAAATCATGCAAAAACATCTTTAATTTTATTTACCGGTAAAAGACGTTCAATGCAGTTTTCCAATTCTTCAACAGGGCATTCTGCATTTTTTCCGCAGTCCACTCCGGTAAAACGCCGAAACGCTTTTTAAGCAGACGTACAAGAAGCTTATACGCCTCTTGCTGAAGACCTTTTTCAATTCCCATTCTTTCAAAAATAGTCACATAACGCATTTTAGTTTCCTCCTTATATGCTACTATTTTTTCGCTAAAATCCGGCATCCTTCATTTCCCAGTTAACACTTTTTTAAAAATTAAGGGAAAATATGATTAATCGTTAAGGTTTAACCAGCAATTCCCGCTTATGGTGCGAAGGTATAAAAAAAAGGTATTCTGGAGTTTATGTTTCGTAAACTTTTAACACAAAAAAGGGCATCCTTCATACATCAGTTTACACATCGTCAAAAGACAATTTGCAAAATTGTGCTACGCTATTAGCATATGCCTATAATTGTAGGATAAATTTGAAATTTGTCTACGTTTGTCAGAAAAAGTGTAAACTACTTTTACAATCAGATGAAGGATGCCCATTTTTCGGGCTTAAACGGCTATTTCGGGGTGCAAAATTGTCCGTTAAGGAAGTGGAAAACTGACCCATCTGGTTCAAGCGGTCAGATATTGATTTTCCAGGGAAACGTATTGGCAGCATTCATATCTGATTTTTTATACTCATGAAGGCCATAATTGGTGATTTTATATTTGATCAATGCCTTAATTCATAGGCTTAAGACATATTTCAAAATCACCAATTATGACCGTGCCAAGTATAGTATTACCATAATGAGTCTGCTGCTCCCGAAGCCAGTATACGCCAACATTTGCTTTCTGCCCCTTGCACGAAATCCCAGTTGTTTTTTCATTCGGTTTTAAAGGCAGGCAGCGGCCGCAAGCCTGTTAGACGAATCAATTCATCCAGGTCTTTGCGCTCCGACCAATAGATGCCGTTCTTTCGTAAAAGCGTTTCGGCTTCAGGGGTGACGCCATTGTGCGCAAAAAGCCACAGATGCAGTTTCAAAGGGCGTTCGGTCTCAAAATATTCGCGGCCCTCGTAATCTTTCAATTTCTCCGCCAATTCAAGCATGAATCTGACTACATCCGGCCCGGCTTTTTGCGTTTCCCACCATTTGCTTTCGCAGAGCCATATTTCGCTGCCGTCAGAGGCATACACATCAATCTCGTTTCCTGCTGAAGCGCCTAAACGCAAGCGGTGGCGGATGGCATAAAAAATATTCGGGATTTTGACATCGCCGTCTGTATGAAAACAGTGTCCCGGAAATAAACGGCGCTGCCCGTTCTGCAAAATTTGCGAGAGATAAATCTCGGCAAGATACCCTTTATGATCGTTAATTCGTCGTTTCAGCGCTTTATATTTCTTAACCGTGTCCGTAACAATTTTATCGCGACGATGACCTTCAACCTCGAACTTGCCCCAAGCTTTCAAAAAATCAAGTAAAATCGGATCATCGGTTTTGCGGAAGTGACTGCCGAGTGGCACATATCCAAGCAAATCGCCGCGGGACAGATGCACCAGGATGTCTTGTATTTTGGCAATATCCAGATGGGTTCCCTCTTTTTCCGCTAATTGCTTCTGAATCTGTTCCGGTTCGATGCGGTCGTTTTCTTCAAGAGCGGTAAGGTACAGCACCCATTTGGTGACGCCGTGTTGGTTGATGCGTTCGATCCAGCGTGTGACCTGATCATTCAATTCAGACCAGATAAATCCGGATGAAAGGTCAACAGCCAGCAGTTCATTGAGTGTTTCCTCGTTTTTTATGCTTTCACGTTGTTTGGCGGCCTGCCTGATAACCGCCGTAATATAAAACGGATTGCCGCCGCAGCGATCAGAAACCACCGGGGCCATCAGTTTGTCAAGTTGCGCATGATAATAGGCGGCGGAGCGGCGCGCCAGTTCCGAGCCCCAATATTTGGATAAGGGTTCGATCGGATCGCTGTCAAAACGTCCGAACAGCGCGCCGCGGCCTAAAATTTCCTTGGCCAGAATCGACATGGCCGATCCGGTGACAAAATGCGGACAGGTGGGAGATTCCACGGCTTCCTGCATCAGGCCGACAATATCGAAATCATAGTGCGGCAGGCGTGTGTTTTGAAATTCATCTAAAAACATGACAATCGTGCAGTCATCCCAGTCGGAGACGGTGCGCGGAAGAATTAGCGCCCGGTCTAACGGAAACAACACACCGCCTTTATCAATGGATTTTAACATACTCAAAGTACTCTCAAATCCATCAGATAGCGGCACGTTATCCCGTATATACGCAGTCAGATCATCGTGGTTTTCATATTTTGACGGTTTTAATAGATCGGGTTGGCGTATACGAAAAGCCGCATACCAGCGAATGAAATTTTCAATATACTTTAGTGCAAAATCCCTGCGTCCGTTTACACTATCTGGAAAACTGAAATATACCGGCACTGCCGCCCGCGGATCGGTGTGATCCTGCTCAAAAAAAAGCCGGTTCACCACGCGTTTGAATATTTCGGTCTTGCCCATGCGCCGCTGGCCTAAAAGCACTGATGACATAGCGCGGCGTTCAATGGCCTCAAGCGCATAGTTGTAATAATAGTCGATAAATTCCTGACGGTCGGTGTAAACCGGTTCGGGAACTAATGTTTTGATGGCTTGTCGGGTCATGGTCAGGTCTCCCATATTTCCAAATCAATAAGATATTGTCATCGGATTTCAGTTAGTTCGGGCATAATTTTTGCTGCCAGTCCCAGATTGGACAGACGCGGCGTCCACAGGTGGCGGCATACTTTTTCCTGATCAGACATGAACTCACGCAACAAACTCAGATCCCGACGCCGCACCTTGCGGGAGCTTTCACCGGCAGTGACTTCAAATTGTAAATATGCCTCAATCCAAAATTCAACGGTGTCGGGAGATCTTTTTTTACTTCGATCAGGGCGGTCGAACCATTTCGTAAGGCGATTCGGTCTGTCATGTTTATCTGTATTAATATGATCTGGGGGTTAATCGGCACATTTCATATTGCGAATGATACCTTTGGTCAGATGAACTGTCAAGGAAGTTCGCCTTTAATCGAATGCGGTTTTTATTATATAATTTGGAATTTTTCGCACCGAAGTCTGATGGTCACTACCCAAAATGCTAAATTATAACAAAAGGGTCATACTCCTTTATGACACTTTAAATTGTCAACTGGTAAATAAAGGATGTCTGATTTTTTAACTATTTATGTATCTCCGCGGAACCGGTGTAATTCGAAGATAATCCCCCAGGGGGCTTTCATCCACTAAAAGAGGGCACCCGTAGGCGTTTTCCAAGGTCTCATACGTCAACACTTTGCGTGGCGGTCCCAGACCCAGTTGGCGGCCGGCTTTCATCAGCAAGAGGCAATCGGCATACATGGCGGCGACATTG
>JAOZRC010000518.1 GCA_029940345.1 Desulfobacterales bacterium | reverse complement strand
ACTCCCCCCTGAGCGGAACGGCTTTCCGCTCTACATGATCGCAACCGTGCGTGAGTGTGTAGCGCGGGAAGCTGTCCCGCGTTTGTTTGCACGTAGGGGGAGTGAACGGTTACTGCAAATTGATTGTTTTTCCACCAAGCGCTAAAAAGCTTATAAACAATGAGATGATGCGGTTCCGATTTGATATCTTGGCATCAAAATTGCATTTGAATATAATGAGATGTCAAACTTGGCTTACCTCCATTTCGTTACATCTCATTTTGGCAAATCGGCTTGCCTCCAGGCCGATTTGCCTTTTTTTTATCCGAATCAGAGATACTGGCATGAAGTCAGTTAAAAAATGGAAGCGTGAACGGATAATAGCATAGCGTTACATTAACGTTACCTAACGTTCATATTTAGAAATTAGAACGTGCAGTTTCCGCATTTCGGCTACCAACATAAGATGGGATACTAAATGTAGTCGTAGGTTGGGTTGAGGAACGAAACCCAACGAAATCAGGCTGTTGTTGGGTTTCGTTCCTCAACCCAACCTACAACTGTCCCGCTTTATGTGGGTAGCCCGCATTTCTATCAAAGTTTCGAACAATTTAAAAGATAACGAAAAAAATACTACACAGTCATCCGCCGGAAGTTAAGCGAATATGCGATCCTGGATGACTTAATATTGCGATATCACAACGTTGCCTAAACGTTATTCTAAAATTCAAGTTAACACGCCCTTCCTTCAGCGATTGCCATTTTAGCTTTGCAACTTCCGGGATTTTAAATAAAGTGATAATTTAATGCTGTATTTACATACGCTTATATTGAAAAGCATCTTCAGGTCGATCTTTTTCAAATTACTTGGCATGAATTATGCAAATTTTTTGGAATCAGAACAGGGGTGAAGGTTATAATTTTATAGAGCATAAAATTTAAAAAGAAAGGTTTAAAACATCATGAGTGATAGTAAAAACATTTTGGAGATTGATGATGATATTTTCGAGGCGGAAGTACTGAATGGTGACAAGCCGGTGTTTGTTGATTTCTGGGCGCCGTGGTGCGGTCCATGCCGTTCAATCGGTCCGATCGTTGAACAGTTAGCCGAAGATTATGGCGATCTGATGAAATTTGCCAAGTGTAATGTGGATAACAGCCCCGCAACACCCACCAAATATGGCATTCGCTCAATTCCGACGCTGATGATTTTTAAAAATGGAGAGGTTGTTGAACAAATCACCGGCGTTGTTTCTAAAATGCAGCTTGAAGAATCAATTAAAAAGGTATTATAAAAATTTAGAGATGTAGACGTTCAGATAATCAATTTCAGGCATCCTTCATTTTCAGGTTAACAATTCGAAGGAGTGTTGAGCCAAAGGTTTAGCATTTTTCGCTTGCCTAAGCTAAACCTTTGGTTCAGCACTCCTTGGAAAAATGTAAACTACTTTTAGGCCAAAATGAAGGATGCCCAATTTGACTTCCAATTGTTACGGAGGCAACTATGCCCATCTACGAATATCAATGCGCGAAATGTGACCAACACTTTGAAAAACTGGTTTATGCCAGTGATGAAGGCCATGTAACCTGCCCGGAATGCGGTGCGGAACAAGTTGAAAAAATGATCAGCTTTAGCAGTTTTATGAGTTCAGGCCTAGGCCGCGCCTGTGCTTCTGAATCTTCCGGCCGATTTTCCTGAGCCGGTTAGACTTGTTGCAGCAGTTGGCTGCGATTCCGCATAATTTGGAACAATATGCTACATTCAAACAACGATTTTTTAAACGCAACTTGAAAATATGCAAACCGTGAAGAAGGAACCGGATAAAAAGAAACCAGATTTTTGGCAGGATCATTCACTGAAGTATCTTGAAATGGCGTATCGCCATGATAAAAACGAACGCATTGAAAATCCAGACGGCTACGGTAGAAGAACCGGCCAATGCGGCGATACGATCGAAATGTTTATAGTGCTTCGGAATGACCGTATTCTGACGGTCGCCTATACTACCGACGGATGTATGAACACCAATGCCTGTGCCAATACGGTGGCTTTGCTGGTAGAAAATAAAACGGTCAATCAGGCCTGGCGCATAACGCCTGAAAAAGTGGCCGAATATTTGGAAACCCTGCCTGCCGGACACTTTCATTGTGCTGAACTGGCGGTGGGCGCTTTGTATCTGGCACTTGCCAATATTTCAGAACTCAGGCAGGCACCGTGGAAACGATTATATGGAAAACAGTAATGAAAATCAGCATAATATACGATAATACGGCTTGGGATATGACAATGACGCCCGACTGGGGCTTTGCCTGCCTGGTTGAAGCGCATCAAAGAAAAATCCTTTTTGACACCGGTGCCAAGGGCGATATTTTGCTCGCGAATATGGAAAAGCTAAAAATAGCGCCTTCTATCATTGATGCGGTTTTTATTTCACACGCGCATTGGGACCATGCTGGCGGGCTTGAAACCTTTTTACGTACAAACCCGGTAAGCGTTTATATCCCTTCATCTTGTCCGGAGCCGCGTTATGCAAAGGAAGTGATAAAAGTTAAAAGCGCTCTTGAAATTGATTCTGATATTTATTCCACCGGCGAACTTAGCGGCTCAGAGCAGTCGCTCATTATAAAACAGGAAGATTCTGTGGCCGTTATCACCGGTTGTTCCCACCCCGGTGTCCCGAAAATCCTCCGAGCGGCCTCACAGTTCGGCCGTGTCAAAACACTGCTAGGCGGTTTGCACGGTTTCGATGAATTCGATTTGATTGATGATCTGGAAAATATCTGTCCGGCGCATTGCACACAATATATTGACCGAATCAAAACACGCTACCCTGACAAGTATATTGAAGCCGGAGCCGGAAGAGTAATTGATCTTTAAATGAACCATAATATGAAATCATACAACCTAACTCGACAGTCATAAGTTCTTTGCCATTTAGAAAGCAAATTTTGATAACCTACTGAATTTATTGAATTTTAAAATTTTGCGCTCGTCTTTAAAATACCAATGATTTCAGCATGTTACGAGAACTTATGACTGACGAGAACCTAAGGAACGGGGACAAAATAACTTCCCCAATTATGTATCACAACTTCAGGCCACCTTTGGCCGATCTCTGATCACAAAAGTATCAAAATAGCCTGCTATCGGGCCAAGCTTGAAAGAGATTTTGATGCCAAGCGCACCTTTACATCGCTGGCGGACAAGCTCTATTTCTTATGTGAACTCTCTTGGGAGATGCTGATCACCGATAAAATGAACCTGAACTACCGTCTTTTCCCGGAGCGGTTGAAAAACCTGTTCGGGGAAGTGGTGGCCTCAGAGAAAGACCTGGATCACTGGCATTACGATATGATGGGCAGTACGCTTCTGATTCGCAATGATGACGGCGACTACACCCCGGCGCACCGCTCCCTGCTTGAATTTTTTGTGGCGGTTAAGGCGGTCGCCCAACTGGGCATGCTGCCGTCGGATTTCACTGAACTGGCTCGCATCCGCCATGATGACGATATCGATCCAGGCGCGGCGCCTCGGAAATACACCTGGAAGGTCTATTTTCGACTCCCCAACCGAAGAGGGTTTTAATGACAAACTTATGCAGGGTTTTATCGCCGACAAGCCGACAAGGAAGTTATCGAATTTACGGAGCACTTCTTCTGATTATACTCGGCAAGGGCATAATTTGTGATTTTTAAATTATGATTTGGGGTATCAGGCACCAGGTGTCAGGACGTTGCAGCTAAAGACTGAACACTGAAACCTGAAACCATAACTTTTTTAGGCTTATGGTTTATAAATTGAATGGTAGTTTGATTTTCGCAAATGGTATTACATGTAGGGTGGGCAACGTTTAGGCACTCACTTGGCTTATAGTAAATTATTAGTCAAAGCGACGGACTTCGTTAAAGGAAATTTCCTTTGCCCACCAGTTTTTAGTAATCGGTGGGCATCGCCGACAAAGTTTGGCACTGAATACCAGGTTTGGTCTCCGGCGATGCCCACCCTACGGAAAATTCAACTGCTCAGGTCGAAATATTTTGATTGATATTCTTATCCGATTATGCTTTTGATTAAGATTACGATGCAAAAAGGCGGTCAGGCATAAATTGCACCACCGATTTTTTTGGAGGCATTTAATGGAAACCATGATGATCGGCAGCGAGGCATCAGGCGTTGTACCTGGCAAGGCCTTAATTGGAGATTGTAAGTGCTTGGACAATAGCTTTCCTGTATTTTCCACACGGCTCGCGGCAGGTTTGCAACCTGCCGCCCAATTCCGCCGGGTTGCAAACCCGGCGAGAGCGATGCTGGAAAACTTATGGTCAAGTACTTATAACTTGCGGCTACCCACATAAGGCGGGACACATTCAAATCAGTAACTCGTTACGAGGCTCTGCCTCGTAACGCACAATGACAGGCTCTGCCTGCGGAACGGCGTCTTGCGCAGGAGGCAGAGCCTCAGATTACCCGTTACGAGGCGGAGCC
>JAOZRC010000517.1 GCA_029940345.1 Desulfobacterales bacterium | reverse complement strand
TATCCAATGATTAGGAAATCTAACCCACAAAAAAACCTAACAAGACACTTAACCGGACGGCAATAGCCCGCGAATTGGACTTTTCCAAAAGATATTGGCAAGATCATTGTTAATCAACTTTCATCACAACCGCTGGTTAGTTCTGCGTTATGAAAGCTCTCAGACTATAAGTAAATCAAAATGGAATATTCACTTAAAAAAAAAGATTTCACAGATTTTTTAGATCTGATGGCTGAAAGTGCTTTTTCAGGTAAAGAAACAGAACTATGCGATTCGGTACAAGATTTTTACCGTACGGGTTTAAGTTGCGCTGTTTTTCCGGAACCGAAAGATGTAGACATAAAAACACTGGCAATGAAGGCGGCTATTATTGAACGAATGGCGTTGGTTTTCACAATGCCCCCGCATAATCGTAAATATAAAATTCCTGATTGGTGTGAAAATAATTGGTCTTCTCCCCAAAAAATCTATTTGATATCAAAAGAAATATTATCACTGGATGTGCCTAATGCGATATTTCAAAAAAGAAACATCTATACTCTTAATAATTTTTTGTATTTTGTGTAGCGGCGATGATAACTAAGAAGCAATTGACAAATGCGTTAAATCGTCTGAATGAATTGTTGAGCGAGCGAGACGTGACAATTGAACTTACAGTTGTCGGCGGTGCGATAAGTGTTCTTTTTTTTGAAAATCGTTAAGGCACAAAAGATGTGGATACAGTTTATCCCGTTGGAAAAGAAAAATTAATGGAGGAACTGATTAAAACAGTTTCTGATGAACAGGGCCTGCCTGATGATTGGATGAATTCGAGTGTTGAATTTTTCGGTGTGCTGACAAAATCACAAACCGTCATCTTTAAACGAGAGAATCTCATATTGTATGCTGCGGAATGGGAAGAAATGCTTGGGATGAAATTAAGCGGAGCATTCAGGGGAAACAAAGATGTTGATGACGCTAAGGAAATTCTTAAGCGAATAGGGAATAAAAACAAATCTGAAACTTTAAGAAAAACGATTAAATATAAAAATTTCACACCTGAAATACCAGATGATACGATTAGAAAAAGATTTGATTTAATCTGGAATAAAGTTTTTGACTGAATGCGGTTAAGACAAATTATGCTGAACTAAACGAAAAATGAACGGAATGATACACTTATATTGAGCCGCGTAGCCGGTTTATGCAGTATGTTCTTTTTCGGAAATCATCTAAGGAGAGTTACATGAGAATTATCATCTGCACCAAGCAGATTCGGCACACATACGCAAGAACCGGAAAAGAGCCTGATAAAAATCATATCAATCCTGAAGACTCGATCTATCGCGTCAATCCTTATGACGAAGCGGCGATTGAGCAGGCGTTGCGCTTAAAAATGGAACAACTTTCCTATCAGGCAGGCGTGTGGCAGGGATGCCTTAAAAGGTTGAATTTCAATGCGGTGGTGCCCAGAATTATCTTTAAAAAGGAGAAGTGATTATGCAGTCAGATTCCTTGCCCCATTTGTTTTACACGCTGGTTAAAAATGGCTTGCGTTTCCGCTATTTGCGCTTCTCCGGACAATCGGACAAACCGCGTGCCGTCAGCCTTGAAATCACACATAATTGCATTGCGAAGTGTGTGATGTGTAATATCTGGAAAATTCCCAAGGAAACGCCGAACCTTTCCATGGCCAAATGGATCCGTCAGCTATCTTCAGATCTGTTTTCAGACCTTGTGGAATTGGACATCACAGGGGGTGAGCCTTTTTTAAGAGCAGACCTGTCAGATTTATTTGATGCTGTCTGCGAATTGAAACAGAATCATCTGAAAGCGCTTAAATCGGTGGCTATCACCAGCAATGCCTTTCTGACTCGCCGTATTTTGGATAATGTAGAGCTGGCGCTTCCAAAATTGAGGGAAAAAGGAATTGACCTGATTATGGTCTGCGCAATGGATGCCATCGGTGAACTTCATGAAAAGATCAGGAACTATAAAAATGCATGGACTAAAGCAGATCAGACCATTCAGGGGTTGAGGGGGCTGTGAAACAAATTCCCCAACCTGATTATCGGGCTTAAAACAACGGTACTTCCCGTCAACGTGGGAGAGCTTGATAAAATTGCCGGTTATGCCGATTCAAACGGCCTGTTTACCATTATCTCTCCCTGTATTATCACAAAGGGTCGCTATCAGAATCCGGAACTGGCCGATGCACTCACTTTCAAGCCGAAAGATATTGAGGCAATGATTCGGTTTTTTCAAGGGGAATCATCAAGCTGGTCCTATCATGAAAATCGTCTGGTTCACTATTTTCGAACCGGCGTGATGAAAAAGCCGTGTACTTGTGGATTTAACTATTTTTTTGTTCGCAGTAACGGTGATTTGTTTTTGTGTCCGCTGATTGACGAAAGTATCGGAAACGTTGAGGAGGTTCCCTTGAAAAAACTTCTTTCATCGGAAAAAGCATCCCTGATACGCCGCCGAATCGGCCGGTTTCCCCAATGCCGGCAGTGTACCGAACCGGGATTGGAGCGCTACGCGCTTCCGTATGAAGGATTCACCTATCTTGCGTTGCTTATAAAGATGGGAAGAAAGCGGTTTTTACAATTGCACTATCACATGGGATTTGATAAATATTTCAGGTAAGTACTTGTCCATAATTTTTCGCAGATAAGACCTCCGAGGTTTTCAAAACCTCGGAGGTCTTCGGTACAAAAACTTTGGACCTGTGCAAATAAAAATAAATATTCCTTACAAGCTCTGAGGGAGCGGCATATTTGTAGCACCATCGGCCCAAATTCCGTCAGATTTTATGTTTTAAGCATTTTTGTGCTTATTTTCGCATATTGTAACAGCAAAAATGGGAATTAACGCAAGAATGATCCCTGCGCAAATAAAAAAACTTCCTGCAAAACCGATCATTTGAATAACGCTTCCCATAACTCCGGAACTGAGCATCATTCCCAAATAGATGCAAGTGTTATAGCCGCCCATTGCGAGCCCTCGTGATTCCGGAGGGACTGCTTCGGCAATTAAGGCGCCGACAGATGTAAAGGCAAGTCCCATGCTGAACCCCAATAGCGTTGCGAACATGGTGAAATGTGACAGATTGGCAGAAATTCCGAAACCGCTGACGGATAAGGCGAATCCGACCAGTCCGATCATTACGAGATTACTGCGATGGGCAACCCTGTCGCTCAAATAGCCGAATGGAATGCGGAAAAGCGCATTGGACGCGCCTTGAAAAAAGAAAACGAGACCGATATGAGCCGCATTCAGACCCTGATTCAGAGCATGCAGCGGAATAAAGGTCATAAACATCCCCATCCCGAAACAACCGCCCAGGGCAGCAAGCCAACATGCTAACATTGGACGATTCCGAAAAAGTTCTCTGACGCCAGTTGAAACAGGTTCTTTTTCAGGATCAGTGTGACGCGGCTTTCTATCAGGGGGAAATAAAAAGACAAACAAGATCAAATTCAGAAACAAAAATATTCCCGATATAATAAAAACGCAGGTGAAGCCATAAGATTGCGTAATGATCCCTCCGACTGCGGGGCCTAAACTTGTGCCGCAGAAAAGCGCAAGCGTGTACCATCCGTAAGAGCGTCCAAGATGAGTGGAAGGAGAGATAGCGGCCACGAATGACATCATGGTGGGGCCAAAAGCGGCGATGCCGATGCCCAATAAAAGATAGACGCCAATCAATTCGATGAATGTTTTGCCAAAACAGAGCAAAAACGATGCACTCGCTAAAAGCAGCAAACCTGAACCGGCCATTTTTTTACGTCCAACGCGGTCTGATAGAATGCCCAGAGGTAAAGATAAGACGCCGGCAATTAAAAAGAAGGTTGAATTGATGATTCCGATCTGAGACGTGCTAATGCCAAGTGAGCGGGCATACAACGGCACCACCGGAAAGCGCATGAAAGATGCAAAATAGCAGACAAAAACTGAGCCGCAGCAGATAACCATTAGCGTTGTATAGGATGAAGAGATCATTTTCTTAGGCTGTGCTATCATTGATGAGCGCTTTCCTTGCGTAAAGGCTTTGCAAAATCAGATTTCACTCTTTAAAAATGCGCAATACGCTCCGCCGTGCCGATGCCATGTTTCTCACACAATTGCCGGGCGTCCTCCTGAAAGCCGCCCAACGAAAGAAAGGCAGGCAGAATCGTATTATCAGGGATCTGTCTGGCATATACAGCCAACTTATCAACGAAATCTTCGACAATATTTTTGCCCACCGGAGTTTTCCGCTTTTTGACTTCCACAACTGCCACCCGGCCGCAATCAGATTCCGCTGTCACATCCAATTCCATCCGCTTGCCGTTTTCTCGTTGAAGCACTATGCGCTGTTTCACATCAATAATATCCAATTGTGTCGTATCCGTCACGCCGCTGAAGTACTCTGACAAAGCAAAACGCTTTTTCGAGCGAAACGACATGAACAATTGATATTCGGCAAACTGGCCTGATAGGT
>JAOZRC010000516.1 GCA_029940345.1 Desulfobacterales bacterium | reverse complement strand
AAGGCGGCGTGTTTACGATCAGTTATAAAGATGCACCCATTGATCTCGAAGTGAAACCATGAGATACAAATTGTTAATTATTCGTTTGTTTTTAAATTTCATACGTTTACTATTTTAGAGGAATCAGATGTCTAAAAACCAACCGGAATCTGAAGTGCAAGATGTAACCATATTGCTTGTGGATGATCTGCCTGAGAATCTTCAAATACTGAGCAATATGTTTAAAAACAACTCACACACAATTTTAGTTGCCACTAGCGGTAAAGAAGCTTTGGCGCTGGTTCATAAGGTGTATCCGGATATCATTTTGTTGGATATTATGATGCCCGAAATGGATGGTTTTGAAGTCTGCCTGGAATTAAAAACAAACAGAGACACAAAAAATATCCCCATTATATTTATTACAGCCAAGGATGAACCCCAAACGATTGCCAAAGGCTTTGAACTCGGTGCGGTGGATTATGTAACCAAACCCTTTAATTCGACTGAGTTGCGAGCCCGAGTTAACACCCAGATAAGAGAGAAAAAAAACCGGGATCTGATATTGGAAATGAATGCGCGTTTACGGCAGGAAATGAAGATACGGCAACAAATTTCGGAGGAAAAGGCCAAAATTGAATCCCAGGTGGGGCACACGCGAAAAATGGAAGCGATCGCCGCGCTTGCGGGCGGAGTGGCTCATGAATTCAACAATGCGTTAAATGTGATCACCGGAAGCATCGAGTTGCTTAAGATGAGCCATTCGGATGATGCCATCATCATGAAAAATGTGAACCGAATGCTAGCTTCATCCGATCGTATGGTTCATCTGACCAGCCAGTTGCTGGCGTATGCCCGCGGAGGCAAATATCGTCCCGATATCATGTCATTAGGCTTGTTTGTTAAACAGAGTTTACCGATCTTACAGCATACGATCAAAAATACAATTCACCTTGAAACGGATCTGGATCAAGATCGGTTTCGAATTGAAGCGGATTCAGTTCAGATGCAGATGGTGCTGTCCGATATTTTGACCAATGCTTCGGAAGCCATTGAAAAAGAGGGCGTCATTCGTATTACAACACAAGACCTTTTTGTTGATCAAACATTATTAAAAGAACATCCTGAATTGAAACTCGGTCCTTATGTTTGCCTGACCATACAGGACAATGGTGAAGGGATGAATGCTGAAACTCTGGCCAAGGTATTCGAACCTTTTTTTACAACCAAATTCCATGGACGTGGCTTAAGTCTGGCAGCGGTCTATGGTATCATCAAAAACCATAACGGTTTTATTTCACTGGATTCAGAACTTGGGACGGGCGCCACTGTGCGTATTTATATTCCGGCTAAATTAATTAGTCCCGCAGAAACAATCGCACAGGATGAAATTCCGAATAAAGGCGTCGGCACCATCCTGGTAATTGAAGATGAAGAGATAATTCGTGATGTCACTGAGACGCTTTTAATACATCTGGGATATAGTGTTCTGATGGCGCAAAACGGCGCTGAAGCCGTTGCTTTAGCAAAAACTTATGAAGGCGAAATTGATCTTGCGCTTCTGGATATCGGTCTGCCGGATATGAAGTGTGACCAGCTTTATTCCTTGATTATTGAAGCGCGTCCCAATATGAAAGTGGTCGTTTGCAGCGGTTTTTCGCTTGACGGCCCTGTACAAAGGATTTTGAATGCCGGTGCTCAGAGCTTTATACAAAAACCTTATACGCTTTCGACCTTGTCTGTGAAACTTAAAAAAGCATTAGAAGTTTGAACTTGAAGGAGTCAGTGTTCAGGTGTCAGGACGTTGCTTTTGACCACTGAAATCTGACTACTGTAACCTGGACAATGAACCCACTTGATATTGTTATCACGATTGTTTTAAGCTATTGCCTGATTCGAGGCGGTTTCAGAGGATTAATTAAAGAAATATCCGCAATCATCGGCGTTTTAGGCGGTTTTTTCCTGGCGGTAAATTATTATCGTCCGATTGCCCATATTTTGGAGAAACAGGTTGGAGAAACCGCCTTTCAGAACATTTTGGGCTTTATGATAATTTTTGGCGGCACCTTAATTCTTGTCAGTCTTTTGGGGATGGCGATTAAACGAATGCTTGAGGCCTCTGATCTGAGTTGGTTTGATCGCTTTGGCGGATGCATCATCGGAACGTCCAAAGCACTGCTGATCAGCGCTGTGATCGTAGTGGCGCTGACGACGTTTCTGCCTAAAGGTGCGCCCCTGGTCAGAGAGTCTTTGATGGCACCATACATTACGCTAATCGCCCAACAAATGGCCAAAGTGGTGTCCCAGGATATGAAACAGCAATATAATCATAAAATGACCGAGTTGAAAAAGGCATGGCGGCAATCGACTTGATTGAAGTTTAAAGTTACGAGTTTCTAGTTATTTCGACCCGTGCGGTTGAAATTTCCGTAAGGTGGCATCGCCGGAAACCGATCCGGTATATAGCGCCAATCTCTGTCGGCGATGCCCACCGTTTTACCGAAAAACTGGTGGGCAAAGGCTATTTCCTTTAACGAAGTCCGTCTCTTTGCCTAACTATCAACTATAAACCAGATGAGTGATAAAACGTTGCCTACCTACATTCGATCAACAAAATGAGCCAAAACGGACCCCCTGGAATTAAAGAATTAACGGCCTTGATTGAAACGCTTCGAGGCGTCAACGGTTGCCCTTGGGACAGGAAGCAAACGCCCCGATCTGTTGTTCTTTATCTGATCGAAGAGGTCTTTGAATTGGCCGAGGCGATTGAATCGGGAAACAGCGATGCGGTCCTGGAAGAACTCGGCGATGTCTTGTTCCAGGTGCTATTTATCACAGTCCTATTTAGTGAAAAAAAGAAATTTAATTTAAATGAGGTTATTCACACTAATATTACGAAGATGATTCGCCGACACCCTCACGTTTTCGGAGAAAGTTCGGCGCAAACAGCAGATGCGATTAAAAAACAGTGGTATGCGATTAAACGAGCGGAAAAAGGGCCTGAATCCGACGCATCTGTTTTAGACTCGGTGCCGGATGGTCTGCCAGCCCTGATGCGGGCGTCCCGAATATCTAAACGAGCGGCTGACGCCGGTTTTGATTGGGATGATATGAAGGGCGTCATGCAAAAAGCAGAAGAGGAGTGGCATGAATTCCAGGCCGAGTTGGGCGATGATGAGCAGACTCCCATAAGCAACGAACGTTCGCTCCTGGAGTTTGGTGATCTGATGTTTACGCTTGTCAATGTCGCCCGCTTTGCTCGGATTCATCCTGAAACGGCATTGCGTGCGGCCACCCAAAAATTTGAAAAGCGCTTTAAAAAGATGGAAAAAACGATTATGCAAAAAGATAGTGATCTGGATTCATTGTCTCGGCATGAGATTGATTGCCTGTGGGAAGATGCCAAAAAACGCGTAGATGTAGATAAAGATACCTCAAAGCGCTGAACCGACACATGACGTCCCTCATTCAACCGAAAATGCACCGCAAAATGATTGTTCCCTGGTATGATTCCGGGAAAGCGATTGTATTTTCTATTCTGCTACTGATGTTTATACTTGCATTCGGTGTTGTTGGTATGATCGTTGCCCAAGAGAATACCCAATACAAGAGCTTTTTCGGTATGCCGCTCTCTATTGTTCTGATGAGCGGATATGCTTTTCTTTCTATGGTTGTTCGTCTGTTGATCAGAAGATCAAAGGTTTCAAAGGAAGGTCTGGCCGCAGATACCATAATTCAATAAAATAATGCAGAATTCTTGCTGTCGCACCCCAGATTGTCAAATCATTGATGGGATAAGTAAATTGTTGAAGATCGTTCGGCTGTGCGTGAAAGTTTTCAGTTCGATGAATATCCACTAATGCTTGCACCGGAATTTCAAGGACCTTTGCAATTTCACGCGTTTCATAACGCACCGGCCCCAGACCATTCCATAATCCGATGAACACCTCGATATCCTTGCGGTTGATCGTTTGAAAATGTCCCATCGAACCGATCAGTTCAACCTGCTCTTTAGGAATATTCAGTTCTTCTTTCAGTTCACGAAAAACGGCGTCAACGGGACTGGCGTCGTTTGCCTCGATATGTCCGCCCGGCAGCGCTACCTGGTTGCGCCAGGGATACCCTTCGGTGTCCGCCTTCAAGATAGCCAGTAGATGCGGTTCTATCTTGTTGAAAATAAGCAAAAAAACGCATGTAGGCTGATACAACCCTTCCGCCGGTGGTGAAGGAATTTGCGCTTCTTTTAGAATTTGTTTTAAAAACGCCTTATTGATTGATCGACTCCAAGCCACAAATATCAAATTGCCACAGATTTGATATTTATAGTACTACTTTGTTACTTTAAAAATAGCTCAAGGCAGTTCACACTTTTTTTTTCGTCCCTACGGGACTTGACGTATTTATGTATGTTTTTCTATAGATATTATGTCCCTAACGGGACAGAGTGTGAACTGAATCAATGATGGATGCCAATTAAAGAAGCTATTTATCTAAAGTA
>JAOZRC010000515.1 GCA_029940345.1 Desulfobacterales bacterium | reverse complement strand
GTATAGTACTAAAGAAATTTGTAATGCTTTGCAGGTTTCTTCGACCAATAGTTGGGTGATGCTCCACAGGGCAAGAATGTTTCTCAGGCGCTGCCTAGAAATTTTTTGGTTTAATAAAACAGGGGAAGAACACAGCTAATGTCTCACTGGATGTTCAATTGTAAAGAAGTATCTCGTCGGGTGTCCGAATCAATGGACCGCAAGCTGCCACTTTATCAGCGGATGCTGATTCGGATGCATCTTTTAATGTGCAAATACTGTGCCCGTTTTCGTCGGCAGGTGGTGATGTTAAGGAAACTCTGCCGCAGCCATCGACTGAATGAAAACTTTTCGGACCCGAATGCCAGTCTGTCTCCGGATGCCCGTGAACGGATTCGGCAGGCATTGAAGCCATCGTCAGAATAACTGAAATTAACCGTTTGATATTACCCTAATTTACTCTGATTCTGATATTTCGACTCCTACCAGATTTATTCTCATTATTCCAAAACCCATAAAAAAAATAAAAAATAATGGGCATCCTTCATAATAGCTTAAAAGTAGTTTACACTTTCATGGGGAGTGCTGAACCGAAGGTTTAGCAAAGGCCAGCGTAAACGCTAAACCTTCGGTTCAGCACTCCTTTAAAGTGTTAAGCGGAAAATGAAGGATGCCAAATAATGCTTATTGCTTGTAAGGCATTAAGGATTTATACGATAGTCATATATAAAGACTTAGGGGAAAAAGCGTTACTCCGAAATGGGGTTTTGCGTTGTAGTATCCTATTGAAGATCAAGGGAGCTGAATATGAAAACAAAAAAAATAATTATACATGTCGTTTTATGGGGCTCTTTTTTCTGTGGGGCCATGAATTTTTTAACGCCAATACAGTCTGACGCGATAGTAGATCATGGCCTCTATGCCGAGCTACTCAAAAAATACGTTCAAAACGGTGCGGCAGACTACAATGGTTTTAAAAATGAGGAGGCCTGGCTTGATCGCTATCTCAAGGTGCTTGAGCAAACCGATACCGAAAAGCTTAACCGCGACGAGCGGTTTGCCTTTTACATCAACGCTTACAATGCGTGGACAATCAAATTGATTCTTAGCGGTTATCCCGGAATTAAATCCATAAAGGATTTGGGCAGCATCTTCAAAAGCCCGTGGAAAAAGGAAATTGCCCGAATTGACGGGGATATCATCACCTTAGATCATATTGAACATGATATTCTTCGCCCCGGATTCAAAGACGCACGGGTTCATTTTGCTGTAAATTGCGCATCTAAAGGGTGTCCTCCACTGCGACCCGAACCCTATCGAGCTGGCATCTTAGAGCAACAACTGGATGAAATGGCGCGGGCCTTTATCAATGATTCCCGGCGCAATCGTCTTGAAGGGCAAACGCTTTATGTAAGCAAAATTTTCAAATGGTTTTCTGAAGATTTCAACAATGATGTTGTCGGCTTCTTTTTGAAATATGTCCAGGGAGATATGAAAAAGCAGTTGGAAGACAGCAAAAGCAAGATAAAAGTAAAATACCTTGACTATGATTGGTCGCTTAACGCCAAATAGGTGTGAACCGCAATACAATGTGAAACAAGAACCGGAAGAGGATTACTGGCCGACCCCGAGTCGGTGGCCAAAGTGATCAATGGCCGCTTCGAGGAAATCTGCACATTTACCATGTATAGTTTGAATACTTTGTATTAATTACCGGAAGCTGTTTCAAAATCACATCTAAGGGTCGCTGGCGGCGTTATGCGAAAAGCTCAAAATACTCGAATATTATTGAGTTTGCTCCGCTTATTCGCTTTTCGCATGCCTTGCCATCGAACCTGATCTGATTTTTTGAAACAGTTTCTAATAAAGGAGAATGATTATGAAACTACAGGAAAAAATGGATGCCTACAAAAAGGGAATGCGGGCCAAGGCCCCCAAGGAAACCCTTGAAATTATGCATCGGGCCACCGAAGCCATTAAAAACTCCGGCATGTTGGAAAAAACTGTTAAGGTCGGGGACAAAGCGCCGGCATTTAGTCTTGAAAATACATCGGGTGACATCGTCAGCCTGACTGACTTACTATCAAAGGGACCACTGGTTTTGGCATTTTATCGTGGTAAGTGGTGACCTTACTGCAATCTTGAGCTGGACGCTCTCGGAAAAGTCGCCAACAAATTCAGCTCCCTGGGGGCATCCCTGGTGGCTATCTCTCCCCAAGCCGTAAAGTTTAACCACGCCATGCAAGAAGAAAAGAACCTGGCGTTTGAAATTCTCAGTGATCCGGGAAACAAAACCGCTGAAAGTTATGGCATTAAGTATCAGATGCCGGTAGATCTGACCAAAGTGTACTCCCAATTCGGTATCAATGTACCGGAACATAACGGAGACGATTCATGGACGCTGCCATTGCCGGTCAGGCTGATTATTGATCCGGACGGCATTATCCGCGATGCCGAGATCGGCGCGGATTATACGGTTCGGCCGGAACCGGAGGATACGCTTGAAAAATTGAAATTGCTGTTGGGTTAGCCGGAGCGCTCTACGGCCCATCTGTGTAATCGTATTTAAGTACTTGACAAAAATTTTTCTATCGAAGACCTCCGAGGTTTTGGAAACCTCGGAGGTCTAATGTTGGAAAATTTATGACCAAGCACTTAGTTCAGTTTGTATTGTTTTAGTCAACGCTTTTCGCTGCTTGCACCATATTGCCTAATTTTGCCACCACCGTTTCACGACTTAACATTCCTAAACCGCAATCCGGGGCTGCAAGCAATCGTTTAGCATCAATATGATTCAGCGCCTGTTGAAGCCGCTGTCGAATTTCTTCAACGGTTTCGATGCGGGTGCGGGCAATTGCGACAATCCCCAAAATTATCGTGGTTTCAGGGAAGGCTTCCAGCAGGCTGAGATCAATATGCCTGTGGGCATCTTCAATCGAAACAGCATTGATTTCAGCCTCATTCAGAGACGAGGCTAAACGGAAATAGGCTTCAGGTGAGGCTTTAACATAATCCTCATTATCGATTTCGGATGGATAGCCGCAACAAATATGGGTGATGCGGACAACCTCATCGGGGACGTTGTGAAAACAGCGCTCCAGATGTTCAATGCCATACGCTGATGCTTTTTCCACTTCTCTGGCAAAGAGCGGTTCATCGATCTGAATTCTCCGGCATCCGGCCCAGACCAACGCAAGCACTTCTGAATTTAACGCCTCGGCCAATTCCCGGCCAAGTGTTTTCTCATCCCCGTAATAGTTATCCGCCAATGAATCGCTGATCGTCATCGGGCCGGGGATGGTGACCGTTATCGGTTTTGCTGTGACGGCTTGCGCGATCTTCCAATATCGAGGCAGAAAATGCGCTTTGGGCCGAATCCGGCCTGTGATTGTCGGAACGGCATTCACCCACGCCCCTGAACGCATCACTTTTTCGCGAAGTTTTGAAAAGCTGACACCTTCTAAATGACGGCAATGATAATGGATATAATTTTCCCGGCGTATCTCGCCATCGGTGGGAAAATCAATCCCCAATCGAACCTGTTCTTCCACAACTTCACAAGCAGCCTGATCTAAGAGTTTCCCGGCATTTTTCGGGCGTTGCAGCAGATACCGGTTATAAGCGGCCACTGAATTGATCTGCGCCGTATCCTTTTCCTGGAACCAATCCGGCATGGGAACATACGCCGGTTTCGGATAGGCGCCAATAGTTGCAGTTAATAATGCCATGATATAAGAAACTTCCTCATCCAGGACGCTAATATCGACTTATGATTTTTGTGATAGGTGCATCATGGCCATCTTCCATGACACGCAATGCTACACGCTACGCATTTATTGAAGGGTCATCCGTGCATATAAAAAATAGCCCTGAAAAAAACCGGCAGCCTTGCGCGCTTGCTGTTGAAAAGCCGTTTGCATTCTGATCGTGTTACCTCCGAAATTATGTGGTGTGTGCAACTGCATTTATTCTTGCTTACGACCCGCATTCGAGATTATTTTATGCGATACAATGTAAAACGTCTGGCTACATTCGTGGCTTTCACGTACCTTTCTCTACCATAAGCCAAACTCTGTCTTGAGATGCGGTGAACTAATGATGAAGATTTTGCCAAGTGGCAAGTGACTTCGCTGTGCGTTTCGGCGGGCTAACGTTTAAATCAGCGGCGCGGCTTTTTGCGTCCGCTGGATTTATGTGTTCAAGTAAGCCGCTATCGCGGCAGAGCAGGTAATCACCTGCCAGTCATTTTCCACCCTGTCAATTCATACAAACCGCTACCATATCCTATGTATTAATGTCATAACACATCCCACTTATCAACCCTTAAGAAAGGAGATGTGTTATGGCTAAAGTATTGCACACCAAATGGTATGTGGAAACAGTCAAAGCACTTCAGATTAACGGACTGTGGCATCCGTCACGTATTGATTTCTATCTGCCAGTCAAAGGCGTTGTCCAAGGTCTATAAAGCCTGGTTCAAAGACATCATGATCAGGAATGGAC
>JAOZRC010000514.1 GCA_029940345.1 Desulfobacterales bacterium | reverse complement strand
CCGCTCTCACGCTTTTGCAGCCGATTTAAGACTTTTCAAACAGGCTCTTAGGTAATTTGCAATGGCTTCATTTACCCATATTGATAAAGATGGCGCGGTTCGCATGGTGGATGTCACCGCCAAAGCGCCTTCTTTGAGGATCGCGGTGGCGCAAGGCGTTGTTAATATGCGTCCGCAAACCCTGGCAATGATCCAAGAGCAAAGCATAAAAAAGGGAAATGTGTTAGAGACCGCACGTATTGCCGGCGTGATGGGCGCGAAAAGGACATCCGCACTGATACCGATGTGTCATCCGCTGAATATAACGCATATCAAAATTGACTTTTTCCCGAATACAGACACACATTCTATCGCTATTCGCGCCTGTGTTCGCCTTATGGGTCAGACCGGTGTCGAGATGGAAGCATTAACTGCCGTAGCAGTGGCGTGCCTGACGATTTATGATATGTGTAAGTCTTATGACCGGGAAATGGCGATTTCCGATATTGTTCTTTTGGAAAAATCGGGCGGTAAAAGTGGAACTTTTGTCAGGGATAAAGGGGCGTCTGATGAATAGAAACTTGGAATAAACGATCAGGAAATGGCCGTAATCATACCTTGATTCCCAATTCCTGTAACTTGAAGTTCACGACCTTAACTATTAGAATTTGTTTTTATCAATTTAAAAAGGAGGTAAGAGAATGGATAAACTGAATTTAACGGGTTTTCTGATGTTGTTTGCCAGTGTGGGCACACTGGTTTACCAGGGCGTCGCATCGATGATGTTCAAAGGCTCTTGGAAAATGCTAACCATAGCGAACAGCATTGATGAGAAAAATTTGGCGTTCATTAACGGGATTTCAACCCAATATATTCAAAATGCGGCGAATTATATTATACAAACACCGCTTTTTATTTTATTTATTTGTATCGGCGTACTCTGTTTTATCCTGGGTATGTTTGTTAAAACTTAGAATTGAGACTTTTCGGATTTAACGGCGATGCCTTGCACCGGGCTAAAAAAGAACTTTTTTTATGATAAACCCGAACGAATATTTCGTTTACAGTGCTTTTCTGTCCGCCGGTATGATCATCGGAATAGTGATTGCATGGTTTGCCGCCAAGATGTCATTTTTAAGTCGGGAAACAAAACTTCTGGCGGAATTGGAATCTCAAACGGCTGAAAACCGGACATTGCGAACTGATTTTCAGGAACTCAAAAGCCGAATAAGTGATGTCTGGTCCGAATCTTCGGAATTGAAACAAGATTACGCCGTCGCCCAGAGCCGCCTGGAACAGATGGCGGAGCTAAAATGCGATTTGCAGGGGAGTCGCGATGAAAACCTACAGTTGCTTCAGGCCATAACGGATTTGGAAAAGCGTCAGGTCCGACTGGAAACCGGTATTGAAAAAGAGCGCTTGGCGGCAGATGAAAAAATCACGCTGCTTCAGGACCTGCGAAAGAATATGGCGGAATCCTACCAAGCGCTCTCAGCCGGTGTCCTACGTGACAATAGCAGCACTTTTTTCGAAATGGCGCAAACTGTTTTTACACAATATATCGAATCAGCTAAAACGGATTTCGATTCACGCAACCAAACGGTGCGCGACATTGTCAAACCGGTTCAGGATGCGCTGGATAAATATGATCACCAGATGCGGGCGATGGAGCGGGAGCGGGAAAAAGCTTATGGCGGACTTTATCAACAGATGCAATCTTTGACAGAAGTTCAGACATCTTTGCAAAATGAGACGGGCAAACTTGTCAAAGCATTGCACAATCCCCATACCCGTGGGCGTTGGGGTGAAATCACGCTCAAACGCGTGGCGGAATTGGCCGGTATGGTCAATCGTTGCGATTTTTACGAACAACCGACGGCCTGGGATTCAGGCAACCTAAAACGTCCGGATATGGTCGTACGCCTGCCCGGCGGTCGTCAAATTGTTGTGGATGCCAAAGCACCATTAAGCGCGTATTTGGAAGCCCAGGAAAGCACTAACGATCTCGAACGAGAGGCTAAACTGGCCGCCCATGCCGATCAGGTTAAGGCCCACATTCGTCAATTAGCGCAAAAAAAATATTGGAAACAGTTTACACCAACGCCGGAATTTGTCATTCTATTTATCCCCGGTGAAAACTTTTTCAGTGCGGCGCTGTCTCAAAATCCGCAACTTATCGAAAACGGTTCGGAAAAAGGCGTTATCCTTGCCACACCCACGACGTTGATTTCATTGTTAAAAACAATCGCCCTGGTGTGGCGTCAGGAGACAATGGCCGCCAATACGAAAGCCATTGCCGCTTTGGGCAATACGCTTTATGAACGGCTCGGCTTAATGGCAAAAAATATGAGCGGTCTGGGACATGATCTTGACGGTTGTGTGACAGCCTATAACCGGATGGTCGGCTCTTTTGAACGCCGTGTATTCGTTTCAGCGCGTAAATTTAAAGAGCTGGGGGCAACATTAAAAAACAACCGGGAATTGCCGCATTTGGCGCCAATCAAATCGCAATCTCGGAAGGTGAACTTTACAGATATCTCAAATACATAGCTTATGAAATCTGAATCATTTAAATTGAGTACGCTGATTATTGTCCTGTTTAGCCTTGCCGTTTTGGCCGGAAGTTGCATGGATTTCCTTAAAAAAACGCCTCCGCACCCCGAACCTGCCGGGCTTGTCCGGCTTGAACCGTCCCAGTATCCCATCTTCGCGGATGACATCGAATATAGCGGATTAATCCGGGCCATTCGCGCCAGCCTGACCTTTCTGAAAAAAATACCGCCCACGCGTGAATTCCGGTTTGGTAAGGAAACCTTTGACACCTCGTATATGATTCGGTCTTTTGATCATTTTTTAGCTGTTATTCAAAAAAAACCGACGGCGCAAGTGTTAAGTGATATTATCCGGTCGCAATATCTTGTTTATCAGGCCAATGGGAAGGAAGACGCCCCATCCGCCTTTTTTACCGGATATTATGAACCCCAACTGCAAGGACGCCTTCAGCCCGGGGGTGAATACAAATATCCGATTTACGGACGTCCTGATGATTTGGATTTCATTGACCTCGCTTTGTTTTCATCTGAATTCAAGGGTAAAAAAATTTATGGCCGTTATGCGCCTGATGGCTTTACACCCTATTTTGATCGCAATGAGATTGAAAATCTGAAGGCGCTTGAAAGCCGAGCGGTGCCATTAGCCTGGGTTAAAGATCGCATCGCTCTTTTTTTTCTTCATATCCAGGGATCCGGAAGAGTTGTTCTGCAGAATGGAGACGTTATCCATGTTTGCTATGACGCCCAAAATGGCCGCCCATATCGCAGCATCGGCAAACTGCTTATTGAACAGAAAAAGATAACCAAAGCTGCCATGTCGATGCAAAAAATTCTCGAATACTTGAAAAACCATCCGGACGAAACAGATGCCATTTTGAATCATAACCCCAGCTATATTTTCTTTACATTACAAAAGGATGGCCCTTATGGTTCGCTAGGGGTTAAATTAACGCCGGGCCGGTCAATTGCCACGGATAGACGCATCTGTCCGCCGGCGGCGCTGGCTTTCATTCAAACCTGGAAACCGGTGACAGATCAGATGGGACATATCCGATCATGGGCCGATTTCAGCCGGTTTGTCCTGAATCAAGATACGGGCGGAGCGATCAAAGGGCCAGGACGCGCGGATTTGTTTTGGGGAAGCGGCCACTATGCTGAAATTGCCGCAGGCCACCTGAAGCATCCGGGAAGCATGTATTTTTTAATTTTGAAACCGGATGTTTGAAATTCATTGTATGATTTTACCTTTCCGCTCGACGAAGCGTTGTCAGAACCGTAAAGAAAAAGGTTGCATCACTTGTGATAATCCATTATTATCAGGGTTTGTTATATTTGTATGGAGGGAATTTTATTAAATGGTATTTCAATCTTAGTTTTTCCAAGTGGCACAAGCTGGATGAACCTTGCACACCGCTATTATTTGTAAAAACTGAAAGCGGACCAGTATAGTTTAACCAAAATATCCTTTGGGAGGATTTAAAATGTCTAAAAAAGTGCTTATTGTGGATGATGATCCTGATGTCAGAACCTTTAATGAAGCGGTTGTGGAAGAAAACGGATATACGCCGTTGCTTGCCGCCAATGGTGAAGAGGGGCTGACGCTCGCTAAAGAACATATTCCGGACTTGGTCATTCTTGATGTTTTAATGCCCAAGCAAAGTGGCGTACGGCTATACCGGGAGCTGCAAACTGATAAAAATTTAAAAGGGATCCCCATTGTTATGCTGTCGGGCATTGCCAAACGAACGTTTCTCCGTTCACAAAAAGCGCTAACCGAATTTGGCGGCGACAAAGTGCCGGAACCTGAAATTTATCTGGAAAAACCGGTTGAACCGGAAGAATTAGCCCTGACAATCAAGAAGATTCTGGGTTAAGAGACATATATGGGCTTTCCCGATATAATGACGCCTAGTTTTGAGAGGATATAGTGTTTTGAGAGGAAAAGATAAATG
>JAOZRC010000513.1 GCA_029940345.1 Desulfobacterales bacterium | reverse complement strand
CATATTGTCGATCCTATAGCTTGGCAAAGAGAAATCCGGGAAGATCGTCCTTTACCAGGCAGGGAGTAAGTCATGTTGCTGGATAGTAATACAATAATCTATTCTATCAAGCCTGAATTTGCCAAATTGCGTCAATTGATAGCGGAGCAGAATCCCGCTGTGTCTGCTATCAGTTATGTGGAGGTGTTGGGTTATCATCACTTGACAACATCGGATAAACACGATTTTATGGAATTTTTCGATACAGCACAGGTTATTCCGGTTTCTCATCCGGTACTGGAGCAAGCCGTAAAATTACGACAACAGCGAAAAATGTCATTGGGAGACTCTATTATTGCGGCAACCGTGATACAAAATGACTTAACTTTAGTAACAGCTAATATTACTGACTTTCAGTGGATTCAGAATATAAAACTGATAGATCCGCTGGCAGATTCAGGAGGTAAGAATGAGTACAGTACTTGAATTTAAACCAAAAATATTAGGATTTGTATGTCACTGGTGAGCTTATGGCGCCGCTGACCTGGCTGGAGTTTCCAGACTTCAATATACAAGTGAAATAAGACTTATTCGCGTTATGTGTTCCGGCAGAATTGACCTTGAATTCATCCTCAGAGCCTTCTCAAACGGGCAAGACGGTGTGTTTATCGGTGGTTGCCTGCTAAATGAATGTAATTATACGACTCAAGGAAATTACGATGCGTTAAGCAATACGCATATATGTAAAAAAATAATGGAACAGATCGGCCTGAACCCGGAAAGGCTGAGGATCAAATTTATGTCTAGCGCTGATGGAAACCTTTTAGCCGAAGTGACTAATGATTTTACCCAGAAAATAAAAGAGTTAGGACCGCTTGGCAAGAGCGAAGGCATAGACAAAAATGAATTGAAATTCAAACTTGAAGCAGTTAGAAAATTAGTCCCCTACATGAAATTGGTGGAAAGAGAACGGCTGCGGGCACCTGTTAAATCGGAAGAAGCGTATAATGAATTTTTCCAAAGCAGCGAAGTAAACCGGCTATTTAGTGAATTGTTTGGCGATAAACTGGCGATCAGCCAGATTATGTTGCTCCTTGGGGAAAATCCCCTTTCAACTAGCGACATCTCTGAAAAATTAGGCTTGAACCCGTCTGATGTATCCAAATTTATGAGTAGTTCATCAAGGCAAGGATTGGTCAGGTATGATGAAAGCCGGAAGTGCTATGCTATCGCCTGAGGTTAAAGAGCTTTAGCCGACTAAAATATGAATGTTCGGTATGAGAACAAAAAAGGAGAAATACATGAATCAGCATGTAACTGTTGATCCAAAAGTTTGCAACGGAAAACCTGTACTCAGAAATACGCGTATTCCGGTTACCGTTATTATAGATCAAATTGTTGAGGTTGGTTCGATTCAAGGCGTACTTCATAAGTATCCTGAACTTACTTTTGAACAAGTAACTGCAACACTCCATTACTGCCACTCTGTAATCGAACATACGGAATTTGAGGCTAAAGCTGCTTAAAAAGAAAACCGCATGAAACTTTTTGCCGAATAATCAATGCCAATCTTATTTGATTAACTTGTGGTTAACAGAAAAGCTGAAAGAGGGGGAAGGAGAAGATTAGGAAAACGGCCATGGATATTGATAGAATAGATCAGATTATTGATAAACATCAGTGCGAAGCCAGTTCACTCATTCAAGTATTGCTGGAGATTCAAAGCGAACATCATTGGCTCACCAAGGAAGCATTAGAGAGGGTCGGCGACAAATTACAAGTTCCTTTAACCCGGATACAGCATATCGCCACCTTTTATAAAGCATTCAGTTTGGTTCCTAAAGGACGTCATGAAGTTCATATATGTGTAGGCACTGCCTGTCATGTTCGTGGCGCCACGCGTATCCTCGACACGGTGGAAGAAGCGACCGGAATTAAACCCGGTGAAACGGACTTGGATTTGAAGTTCAGCCTGGAAACGGTTAACTGCCTCGGTTGCTGTGCTTTAGGACCGGTGCTGGAAGTCGATGGGAAAGTTCACGGTAAGATGTCGCCGGTCAAGACAGCAGACGTGTTAAAAATCTATGAGTAGGGGAAAATTATGGCGCAGTTAAATTCGCCTGAAGAATTAGAGAACTTCAGACAAGAAATATTATCCAAAAGAGACCCTGACACACCTTGCATTTCAATATGTGCCGGTGCCGGTTGTATTGCATCCGGTGCAGATGAAGTCATAGCCGCATTCAATGCGGAGATTGAAAAGCAAGGCTTAAAAAATCATGTTGACACCAAAGGAACCGGGTGTCCCGGATTTTGTGAGAGAGGACCGGTGGTGGTTATTTATCCCGAGGAGATATGCTATCTTGGGGTGACTGCTGAAGATGTTCCCGAGATTATCTCACAGACCATAAAAGAGAATAAAGTTGTTGATCATCTGCTCTTCGCAGACCCAGCCACAGGCGAAAAAGCAATCCATGAATCCGATATCTCCTTTTATAAGAATCAGGAACGAAACGTAATCTGCAATAACATCAAGATTGATTCTAAGAGCATTGATGACTATCTGGCGCTGGATGGTTATTCCGCATTATCCAAAGCGCTTGCCGGGATGACTTCCGAGGACGTAGTGGAGGAGGTCAAAAAATCCAACCTGCGAGGAAGGGGTGGGGCCGGCTTTCCCGCTGGGAGAAAGTGGGAGGGATCCCGCAATGCCCCTGACCCAGTAAAGTATGTGATTGTCAACGCCGATGAGGGTGACCCCGGGGCATTCATGGATAGAGCGCTCCTTGAAGGCAACCCGCATTCAATCCTTGAGGGCTTGATTATCGGAGGGTATGCCATCGGCTCCCACGAAGGCTATATTTACGTTCGTCAGGAATACCCCCTGGCAGTAGAGAATATCACCCTCGCAATTCAGCAGGCCGAAGCGTATGGTTTACTTGGGGAAAATATCCTTGGCTCAGGCTTTGATTTCAAGGTTTTCGTACACCAGGGGGCCGGGGCTTTCGTCTGTGGAGAATCGACTGCTCTGATGACGGCATTGGAAGGCAGGGTTGGAGAGCCCAGACCGAAATATGTTCGCTCAAACATCAAGGGCCTTTGGGGAAGACCTAGCGTGTTGAATAATGTTGAGACATGGGCGAATGTACCGCTAATCATCAATAAAGGCGCTGAATGGTTTACTCAGATCGGAACGGAAGGTAGTAAGGGCACGAAGATTTTCTCCCTGGTCGGCAAGATAACCAATACCGGCCTTGTGGAAGTCCCCATGGGCATGACCCTGAAAGATATTATCTACAAGATAGGCGGTGGAATTCCTGACGGCAAGAAATTCAAGGCAGTGCAGACCGGGGGGCCGTCCGGAGGCTGTATCCCTGAAGAACATTTGGATTTGCAAGTCGGTTTTGATGAACTCACCAAAGCCGGTTCAATGATGGGCTCAGGTGGGATGATAGTCATGGATGAAGATACCTGTATGGTTGATGTAGCAAGGTACTTCATTAATTTTCTCACGGATGAATCCTGCGGTAAATGTGTTCCTTGCCGTGAAGGCTTAAGGCAGATGCACAGGATCTTAACAAATATTACTGAAGGAAAGGGAAAAGAGGGCGACATAGAGCTTCTGGAGGAACTATCCGAGACGGCAGTTGAGGCCTCCCTTTGTGCCTTAGGTAAGAGCGCCCCTAACCCGTTTTTAAGCACCTTACGCTACTTCAGAGATGAATATGAGGCACACATCAATCAGAAAAGGTGCCCGGCGTTGTCCTGCAAGGAGTTGATCTCGTTCTATATTGATCCTGCTAAGTGTACAGCTTGTATGATTTGCGCAAGAAAGTGCCCTGCCGAAGCGATTGACGGCGGCAAGAAAAAAATTCATATCATTGACCAGGAGAAATGCACAAATTGCGGCACCTGTTTTGAAGTCTGTCCCTCTAAATTTGGTGCAGTGACAAAGATTTCCGGCGAGCCTGTTCCTCCTCCTGTTCCTGAAGAAGAAAGAATGATAACTAAAAAGAGCCCAAACAAGAGCCTAAAAAAGAGCCCAAAATAAGAGCAAGCAAAATGAGTGAAATCCAATTAGAGATTGATGGAAAAGAAGTCAAGGCAACGGAAGGAATGACCGTTCTTGAGGCTGCCCAAAATGCGGGGATATTTATACCCACACTCTGTCACCACGAAAAACTGGAACCTTTTGGAGGCTGCCGGGTTTGCATTGTAGAGATAGAAGTTAACGGTTGGACAAAGCTCGTTGTTTCCTGCGTTTACCCGGTGGAAGAAAATTTAATCGTCAGAACCCGATCCGAGAAGGTTGATAAAATCCGCAAAACCATCTTAGAGCTATTGATGGCGCATGCCCCGGATTCACCCCAATTACAGGATTTGGCTCAGGAGTATGGTGTAGATAAAGATCGTTTTGAAAAAGAAGCCTCTTTTTGCATTCATTGTGGTTTATGTGTCAGATACTGTGCTGAGGTTGCAAAGAAAAACGCCATTGGGTTTGTTGACC
>JAOZRC010001020.1 GCA_029940345.1 Desulfobacterales bacterium | reverse complement strand
TCACAAAAGTTGAAGGAATAGCAGGCTATTTTGATACTTTTGTGATCAGAGATCGTGCAAAGATGGCCTGAATCTGTGATGCATAGTTGAGGAAGTTATTTCGTCCCCGTTCCTTAGCAAAAGCGGCGCATAATGAACTCAAAATGCTAAACTGTAAGTTCAGCACTCCTTCGAATCATATCACCGTCTGAATTAGGATTTTTAAGATTAACGGATTTATAGGATGTCTCGGAAATATCGTATAGCAAACAATCTCTACACTACGTTCTGATCACTCTATTTTTCTGACAATCGTATTATTAAACTTGTAATATTCGATTTTATTATTTTTCAGGCGTATAACTTTACCCATTCTTTTTTCTTTTGTTTTAAATTTCGAATTGTGCAATAGTGACCTGAGCAATTGAGGAATCGCATTCACCTGGGAGTCTTTCAGTGCAAAGCAAACGATACAAAATGTGTTGTCAACGGCGACTTTACGCCAAAAATCTTTTTCATTAATTGTTACAAATACGGGCTGATTTTGTTGTCGCAGAAGTTTTGGAATGGCATCATCTTTGATAACTGAATGCGGCCTTAAATCAGTTATAAATCGAATATTCCCCTTATACCATTTAGAAATTTCAAGATCAATATTGCGTCCCAATAATTGTTCATCCAACACAATCATTAAGCCGCCTTTAAAACAGGCAGGGTTTCAATAAAATGAGATGTCACCAATCCGATCGCTTCATAGATAGCATCCTTGGATACACGCTCGCGAAAGCCCCGAACGATACTGTCAATATGCTCTCCGGCTGCCAGACGTTCAAGCACTCCCGCTATTTCAATGCGTGTATATTTGAAAGTGGGGCGTCCTCCGCAAACACCGACAGCACGCACAATATATTTTCCAATCGGATAATAGTGATAGGGTTCTCCCTGTACTATTTCAGTAAAAAACCGATTCATTAAGGCACCTCTATATAAATTAGTCACGGCGAAAAAAGGTTTCACTCTTATGATTCTTGTTTATGTATTATCATTGGCCAGTTTTTGATTTAGTGAAAACCGCCTGATATGTTTTTTCTAGCTACGAATTGTATAATGAAACATACTGCAATCTCTTATTGTCGGTCAAGAGAAAACCGAAAAACCTGAATCAATCCGTTTGAAAATAGATAAGATTAGCTGATTAATGGATTACAGGTCAATGAATGATGCCAAAAAAAATAATCCTAAAATCATTCAATCCTAAAAATCCTAATTCAGACAGTGGTATAA
>JAOZRC010000512.1 GCA_029940345.1 Desulfobacterales bacterium | reverse complement strand
GGTAGTAAAATGATGTTACGATTCTGTCAGAGTCCCATCGGGACGGCATATTGGTGGTAAAATGATGTTACGATTCTGTCAGAGTCCCATCGGGACGGCATATTGGTAGTGTGATTGTTATCCTGTTATGCTGAAATTGATATACCGTCCCGATGGGACTCTGAATGCATTGCACAAGTCGAACAATTTATATCGGATTTTAAATATGAACAATACGTTGTCAATTTCAAAAGAACCCAAAATAGTCGCCTTTGTTTGTCACTGGTGCGCTTACGCCGGCGCTGATCTGGCAGGTGTATCGCGTATTCAGTATCCTCCTGATGTGCGCTTGATTCGTCTGATGTGCACCGGACGGTTGCAGCAAGGCTTCTTACTGAATGCCTTGGAGCAAGGCGCTGATGGGATTCTGGTTTCAGGGTGACATATTGGCGACTGCCATTACCTGGAAGGTAATATAAAGTGTAAAAAAGTAATTGAAGAAACTTGGGAAGTTCTCGACCTGTTAGGGATTGATGAACGCCGGTTGCGCCTCACCTGGATTTCAGCATCCGAAGGCGCTCTGTTTGCAGATGCAATCACCTCTTTTGTAGACTTGCTTAAAGAGTCAGGCGAACCTCCGCTGAAAGAATCCGATGCAATCCAACAAGATCGGCCATCGCTTGAAAATGGCTCGGAGATCGCTTTCCCGTTGACTGCGAATCAGACCGATTATTGCATGGAATGCAGTATCTGCACCGGGACCTGCCCTGTAAGCCGCGAACTCCCGGAATTTGCGCCCAAGCAGTTTATCAAGCGCGCGGTGATGAAATTGGATGAAGACCTGATCCGCAGCAAGGAAATATGGTCTTGTCTAAGTTGCGCGCATTGCAGTGTACGCTGTCCGGCGATGATCGATTTCCCCGAATTCAATCGCATTTTGCGTAAAAAAGCGCGTAAAGTCGACAACTTGCCGGTGGAAAGCCACCACGGTATTCAGCAACATATCGCCCGTCTGCAAACGCGCTGCGTCAAACAGAACCGCACGGCATGGGCCGAGCAAGTCGGCGAATTCCAGGCAACCGGTGACTATTTTTACTTTGTCGGGTGCCTACCCTATTTCGAGATAACCTTTCGTTACCTGGATTTAGCGCCCCTGAACAGCGCCAAAAGCGTCCTACGTCTGTTAAACCGCATGGGGATCGCACCGGTGATCAGCAATGATGAGCGTTGCTGTGGTCACGATGCGTTTTGGAGCGGCGACGAAGCGACATTCTTAACCCTGGCGCGACAGAATCTTGAGGTGATTAAAGCATCGGGTGCCAAATATGTTCTTTTTTCCTGCCCCGAAGGCTATGCGACGTTTAAAAACCATTACCCTAAGTTTTTTGGCAAACTTCCTTTTACGGTTCTTTATATGACAGTGTTTTTAGAACAGCGACTCAGAGATCACCCGTTGAGCCTGCGCCCCTCTGTCGACAACATTGTCACATTTCAGGATCCGTGCCGGTTGGGACGTTGGTCAGGCGATTATGAATCTCCGCGAGACCTGTTGAAGCAGGTTCCCGCGATCAACTTGATCGAAATGGAGCGCAGCCGCGAAAACGCGCTTTGTTGCGGAACCAGCGCCTGGATGGCATGCACCGGTTGCTCCAAAGCGATCCAAACCCAGCGGCTGCATGAAGCTGCGGAAACCGGCGCGAACACGCTGATCACCGCTTGCCCGAAGTGTCAGATTCATTTAAGTTGCGCTCAAAGCGGTGCCAACATGGACCTGGAAATCAATGATATTTACACGTATATTGATTCTCATATCAGATAAGGAACGGGTCGGAATAGGAGCGCGAGCTTCAGCTTGCATGTGTTTTCTGGAAAAACCAGGATTGGAATACTATACAAGAAGGTCGCAGGCTCAGTAAATGATTGTCAATCTGCTGAATAAAGGCTTATTCTTGTATTTTTTATGTTGGAATTAAATTTTAAGCAATACCGCCGGTAATTCACGAATACTTTTAATAATTGCGTCAGGACGCTCCATTTCCAGAGCCTGATAGTCATCAAATCCGGTGAGTACCCCAATCGTACGCATAGCGGCGGCTTTACCGGCGCGTATATCCGTGCGCATATCACCAATATATACACAGTTAGTCGGGGCAACGCCCAGTTTCAGGGCGCACAACAACAACGGTTCGGCCGCCGGTTTTTGATAATGAACATCATCCGTAGTGACAATCACTTCAAGCAGTTTAACGACTGAGGCATGCCGAAGCGGAGCCAGTTTAGCCTTTATGTCTTGGCGGCTTGTGGAAGTGACCAGCCCGATTTTGATCCCCTCGTCAGCAAGCCTTTTTAAAATCCGATCCGCACCCGGAATCAGACGCAGCTCTTTTTGCATCAACGGTGGCGCAATAACACGGGTTATACTTCTGGCTTCAGCTACGATTTCATCTTTCTGGGAGTGCATTTTATTGGGTAAGACGACATCCCAGTTAAATTCACCATCTTTAATGGCTTCCGCTATCGTCTGGTGGGATGCTTGGGGGATGCCGATTCGTTTAAAAACATCAGCAAGGATTTTATAATAGACGCCGATAGAATCTATCAAAACACCGTCAAGGTCTGATAAGACCGCTTTAATATTTTTATACATCTGGGATTTTTAATGTTTATGCGTTAAACTTCGGGCTGCTGAGTTGGGGATTTAGGCCGTTGCCCCTGATTTGCTGGCGGATAAACGTACGCAGGTAGGTTTTATAACTGGAAGGCATATTTAAAAATTCACATCCGCATATCTGGTGGTTAAACGCTTTTTCCCGAAAGGACCACCGAACAGCCATATCAACGTTGACAATCGCTTTGAAAATTTGGACATCTTCAATTTTTTCGAGAATCAGTTGATCACCTTCGTCTATCTTAATATCACTTCCCTTGGGAATAAAAAAACCCAATCCCGATTCGCTGATGTTCATCACTTGAACCATAAACGACGTCTCATTCAGACGTGGATGCATAATGTGCAGTTTAAGCATATCGGCAGCTTCAAAATAGACACGCGGATGCCTTCGTTTATTAATATCGTTGTCATTCATTGATCCCTCCTGATATTCGGAAATGTTCAAGGTTAGGTTGTTTTGCGGCGCTTTCTTTCTTTAACAATAATTTCAAGTTCTTTGCTCATCTGACCTGCGATGGCCGTATTTTCCTCCGCCCTTCGGGCCAGGTACGGCAAGGTTGATTCAACGGGGCCGAAAGGGAGGTATTTGCTGACGTTGTATCCGGCTTGTGCCAAATTGTAACTTATATTATCACTCATTCCGAAAAGTTGTGAAAAATAGATATGCGGATGGTTGTTGGGAATATCCTTTGCAGCCATGCAGTTCATCAGCAATTGGCAACTGGATTCATTATGCGTGCCCAGGCAAATCTCCGTAACGTTGATATTATCAATAAATACGTTTATCGCTCTGTTGTATTCATCATCGGTTGCCGCTTTGGAAGAATTAACGGGAGACGGGTAGCCAAGATCGCGGGCTCTTTCGCGCTCTTTTTCAAGATATGCACCCCTGACAATTTTTATACCGAGTATGTAAAAATGCTTTCGAGCGTGCGCAATCAATTTCTTGAAATAATCTATCCGATCCCATCGGTACAGTTGTAAGGTGGTAAAAACGATTGCTTTTTTTTTGTTGTATTTTAGCATCATCTGTTCAGCCAGGCGATCGATCGCTCCCTGGACCCAGCTCTCTTCGGCATCGATGTAGATCGGTTTGCCAGCTTCACAGGCTGTTTTGCATATCCTTTCAAGCCGGGCTGTGAGTTTTTCCCACGCTTGCTTTTCAACTTTTGAAAGTGTTTTCCCGGCGGTTACTTTTTCTAACAAATCACCAGAACCGATTGCGGTCATTTTCATACAGGCGCAAGGAATATTGTCATTTTTGCGGGCTTGTTCGATAATATTTAACAGCCCTTTTTGCGTATTCTCGAAGACATCTTCATCCTGACGTCCTTCAACCGAATAATCTAATATGGTCCCGATAGCCGCCCGGCCCAGTTTGCCGATGACATTGAGATACTCTTCTTTTTTTTCACCGCCGCAAAATTGTTTGAAAACGGTTGCTTTGATGAGCGGTTTTACCGGCAAACCGATAGCCATAGTGAATTTGGCCGCCTGGGAAAGAAATTTCACCAGGAAAGGGCTTTTGGTCAAAGAAAATATGAGGTACGCCAAAAGCAATTCACGGTCTGATTTGTTTTTAAAGGCCACGGCGGTGTTTTTAAAAGAAACAGGCGTTTTAAATTTTTTACATGTTTTGCGGTCGTACATGGTTTTTGCTCCTGTTTATTTAAGATAGGGTATTTTGAAATTTTTTATAAGAATATCATCAGAAATTAAAAGAAACAAGTGCTTTTTCTAAGAGCCTGTTTGGAAAGTCGTGATCGAAGCGAAAAAGTGTGAGAGCGATGGCTGATTTTCGCAAATTTTAAGGGAATAGCCGGCCTATTGCCATGAAATTTGC
>JAOZRC010000511.1 GCA_029940345.1 Desulfobacterales bacterium | reverse complement strand
ATAAGTTCTTGTAACATACTGAAATGATTGATATTTTGAAAATGGCAGTAAAATATCAATTCCCTATGATTTCATGTAGTTAATAAACCTTGCTGTCTGAATAGCGAAGAACTTATGACTGTCGAGTTAATAAGGGGTGGGAGTTTTACAAACATTTGTTAAACTCCCACCTAAATTTTCAAACATAACTGTTTGCCACCCAAGCATGGGGGAAGTAACAGTTATATCTCTAAACCACTATCAACGGTATTAACCTTGCACCATTTTGGTGACTTCCGTTACAATTTCAGGATTAGCTAGGGTCATCACATCACCCACATTGGTTTTATTGGAGATCGCACCTAAAACACGGCGCATAATTTTACCAGAACGTGTTTTCGGCATATCCGGAACGATCCAGACATTGCGCGGTCTGGCGATAGCGCCAATTTCTTCGACAATGACACCTGAAATTTTCTTGGCCAACTCATCACTGGCTTCGTAACCGGGTTTTAAGGAAACATATAAATCCGGCTCAACGCCTTTGATCTCATGTTTCATCGGCACAACCGCCGCTTCGGCAACCTCCACCGCCACCAGTGCGGCGGACTCAATTTCTTTGGTTCCCAGACGATGGCCTGAAACATTGATCACGTCGTCGATGCGGCCCAGGATGCGGTAGTAGCCATCTTCGGCTTCCACAGCGGCGTCACCGGTGAGATAGGGCCAATCCTGCCAATTCTTGCTGTTAGGATCTTTACAGTAGCGCGCATAGTAGGTGTCTACGAAACGATCGCGGTCGCCCCAGATGGTTTGAAACGCCCCTGGCCAGGGATTTTGGATGCAGATATTGCCCGCTATACCGGCACCGCGAGGCAGTTCTTTCCCCTCATCATCATAAATAATCGGGTGAATGCCAGGCATTCCGGGACCGGCGCTGCCCGGTTTCATGGGTTTGATGGCCGGCAGCGTGCTGCATAGGAAACCACCGGTTTCGGTCTGCCACCAGGTGTCCACAATAATCGCCTTGCCCTTGCCAACCTCTTTATGATACCATTTCCATACCTCCGGCTCAATGGGTTCGCCCACCGTGGTCATGTGTTTGAATTGATAGTCATATTTAGCCGGTTCATCCGGACCGAGTTTACGCAGGGCACGGATAGCTGTGGGCGCAGTATGGAAAATATTAACATCCAGATCCTGAGCGATGCGCCAACTACGGCCGGCATCCGGATAGGTGGGAACGCCTTCATAAATTACGGTGGAAGCACATAAAGCGAGCGGGCCGTAAACGATGTAGGAATGACCGGTGATCCATCCGATATCAGCCATACACCAGTAAACATCCTCGGGATGGATATCCTGAACATATTTAGAGGTGCCAGCGACATAAGCGAGATATCCGCCGATACTATGCTGGCATCCTTTGGGCTTGCCGGTGGTGCCGCTGGTGTACATGAGGAAAAGCGGATCTTCGGCATTCATGGGAACCGGATCAATGCGTTTGCCATAGTAATCCTTCAATACATCGTTGACAAAATAATCGCGTCCGTCAACCATCGGCGTTGCAGCGGAATATTTCCCCGGATAACGCTGCCACACCAGCACTTTATCCACTTTTTGTCCTTCTTTCGCAGCCAAAGCAACCGCTTCATCCGATTTTTTCTTGTGATCCAGCAGTTTGCCGCTACGGTAGTAAGCATCTTGCGTGATCAGAATGTTGCTGCCGGAGTCAACCACACGGTCGGCGGCGGCTTTTCCGCTAAATCCGCCGAACACCTGTGAATGAATCACTCCTAATCTTGCACAGGCCAGCATTGTAATGGGCAGCTCCGGTCCCATTGGAAGGTGCAGCGTTACCCGGTCGCCCGCTTTCAGCCCTCCAAAATCCCGCAACAGCGCAGCCATTTCATTGACCCTGACATAAAGCTCCTGGTAGGTGATATGCTCATATTTTTCGTCTAGTGGTTCAGGAACGTAATGGATCGCCGTCTTATTTTTATTTTTTGCCAAATGTCGATCTACACAATTATAACTGGCGTTAATCTTACCGCCGACAAACCATTTCCAGCAGGGTGCGTCACTTGTGTCCAGAATGGTATGCCAGTACTCATCCCAATCTAAGAGATCGGCATATTCCTTAAAACAGTTTGGGAAATTGTCCAGGCTGAAACGATCATAAACTGATTCACAGCTCATGTTAGCCTGAGCAATAAAATCAGTGGATGGATAGTAATATCCCTCCTCTTTCCAGTGAACAGCGATTTGCGCCTCCGATGTTTCAATAACTTCTTTTTCTGCCATACTCATCTCCTCCTTAAAGATTAAAGTTTTCAATTGGGGCATCTTCATGCCCGGTATCTTGAACTAAGTCATTTTTTTATACCTTTGGCAAATATTTCAAAGGCGATATCAAGGGTTTGTTTTAAATACTCTTTCTTGTCATCAATGATTCTTTTACTTTCCTCCCATAGAACAATACCCGAAAAAATTCCCCAGATAATATCGGCTAAAGCGACCGGATGCCTGTCGATGAATTTGTTCTGAGCGATCCCCTCTTTAAAAATACTGGAAATTAGTGCAATGGAACTTTGGGATAGCACTTTAATCTGTGAAAGGAGGTCGGGAGATAGATTTTTCAGAATTTCGCTTGATTGGAGATGAAAGATATTGATCACAATTAATGGGTCAAACTCGTATACATCATAGAAAGCGCCTTTAAGCGACATGACCTTTTGTTCCGGCGACTGATCGGGTTCCTTAGTCACTTTCTCCAAACGAATATTCATAAATTTCAGGACACGCAGGGAAAGGGAGGCAAAAAGCTCATTTTTATTTTTATAATATAGGTATAACGTGCCAGCGCTAAGTTCGGCTTCCCTGGCAATATCTTCCATTGTGGTTTTGTTAAACCCTTTAACAGAAAATATTTTTTTGGCGGCGACGGCGATCTGTTGTCGTCGGCGTTCCCGTTCGCGCTGTTTTCGTTCCTGTATACCCATAATTTAATGAACCTCATTTATCACTTAAATGCCTTTTAGATTTATTTTAGCCGAGTTGTCAAGAAAAAAAACGATGCATTCATTTATTAAAATATGATTTATGATTTATAATTTTAATAAAAATTGATTTATAATTTTGGGGTAAGAATAAATCAGACTTTAGAAAAATATTTTCAGCATTGATTTATAACCTTTACGATAACCGGTTAACCACGAATCAGTATAAATGATTATAATTACAGATAATTGTCGAAACGATAATATTTGTGTGTATAACTTATCTCGACAGTCATAAGTTCTTCGTAATTTAGACAGTAAGTTTTATTAACTATCTGAAATAATAGGAAATTAATATCAGGCAGCCATTTTTAAAATATCAATAATTTCAGTAGGTTACAAGAACTTATGACTGACGAGACTTATGAATAATACTGGAATATGAATTAATAGGCTTGGTCATAACTTCGGCCATTTGCCAGATTGTACCGCATTCTTTTAGACTGTGTCATCAATCCACGACTCCTACCTGGCTCAATCTGAAAGAATGCGGTACATCGCAACCGAAATCCAAAATGGCCGGAACAATGATCAAGCTCTGAAATTCATTATCTGAATGTCAGTAACTGCGATAAAGGGAAATTTTCATATCTTAAGATATTTTCTTGATGTTATCATTTCTTTTGGATATAAGAGACACCGATTTAGGAACCGAAACATACATTTTAAGATTGATATAAGAGTGATAAAGGAGTTTAAATGTTTGATAAAATAAAGTTTGAAAAAATAAAGGAGTTTAGAGATTTCCCACAGAGTGTGAAAAATGCCTTGGTGCTTATGTTTATCAGTTGGGGGTGGTGTTTTTTGACCCTCTATCTCTATTTGTATCATCCGCCTGAACAAATTCCCTATCGCCCGGTGATTGCCGGCGTTGCTATTTGTATTTCTATTTTGATGATTAAAAATTGGGCGCGTATGTTATGCCTTCTTTGCAACGTGATGATTATCGTTCAATTTTCACCGTTGTTTTTTACTTATGCAATGAATGATAATATAATTGATGGATTGGTTATAGGGTTAAACCTGATTCTATTTGCATTAACCACCTATTATATGTTCATCAAATCAACAGCCGAATTTTTTAAAGCCAATTCTCAAAAGTGGTCTTATGACCCGTCTTCCGGTGAAGACGTGAAGAAAAACTAAGGAAAGCAAATGAATCTGACACCCAAAACGGTCCAATGCGATTGCGGCCAGGAATTTAAGTTGGAAAGAAGTTCGTTATGGTGCAATAAGTGCGGAAAACGTGTCTTCTATTACGAAAAAGATAAACGGGGGGAGAAATTCAACTCATATTATATGTATGTCGTGGTTTTCGGTGTGATTACCTTTCTGACATACATTTTTGTTGAACTCATTTTAGTGCCGATGTCGAAGATATAACTTTTAAGATAATGTTTTGGGGTTAACTAAGAGCCTGTTTGAAAAGTCTTAAATCGGCTGCAAAAGCGTGAGAGCGGTT
>JAOZRC010000510.1 GCA_029940345.1 Desulfobacterales bacterium | reverse complement strand
AAATTTTAAGGGAATAGCCGGCCTATCGCCATGAAATTTGCGGAAATCAGAACCGTTCTCACGCTTTTGCAGCCGATTTAAGACTTTTCAAACAGGCTCTTAGTAAAGTGTAAACTACTTTCGGTGTAAAATGAATGATGCCCCTATTATTTTATACAATTCAACCCTTCACCGAGTTATAAAAACAACTAACTTAAAATTAAAGGAGATGCACTATGCCCAATAGTATAAATTCATCTGATTATGGAAAAGCGCTGGCGGTCGGACGTCCCCCTAATATTGTAAAACTTTTTCCCAACTCTCAAGCATTGATTGTCAGCGGAAAATTCATTGATCGCGCATTGTCAGCCAAAGGCCAGGCGATTGCGATGGCCGCGAATGGTCGCAACAGCTTTGTCATACGGGGTGCGCTCAAAGCCGCCCAAAAGGCCAATTCGGCGATTATGATAGAAATTGCCCGTTCGGAAGGTGGTGCCAGTGCATATTGTGCGGTCAATTTCTGGAATCTTGCCCGCCAGGTCGATGCGATCTGCAATGAATTGAAAATTACTATCCCAGTGGCTATCCATGCGGATCATTACGGTATTAAAAAGCCGGAAGATATCGAACCGGCGCGTATTGAAATTCCAACGATTTTTGAAGCCGGCGTTACGTCCATCGCCGTTGACGCCTCCCATCTCCCGGATGATCAGAATTTATTAGCCAGCATTGCGTTAAACCCGTATATCCCCCAGTGGGCCGGCCTTGAAACTGAAGTCGGTGAAATTAAAGGAAAAACAGGACTTTCAACAAAGGAAGAAGCGCTGTTTCTGATTCAAGGATTAAACGCTCATGATATATTCCCGGATTGGATTGCGTTAAATAATGGAACGACCCATGGGATTGAAGCCAGCGGACAAGGCATCCAAATTCCATTAACCCGTGAAATTCATGATGCCTTAAAACCATACCAGCTTTCCGGTGCGCAACATGGCACTTCAGGAAATAACTCCGACCGTCTAAGAAAAATTGCCGGTGTGACACGTACAACCAAAGCCAATGTAGCCACCGCACTTCAGATGATTTCATGGGGTCTTGAAGTGAATGATTACGGTAATGCGATGATGGATGACAATGGTAATTTTATCAAAGTCGCGGATGAAGGCGTTACCGAGGAGATGTGGGCGGAGATGTCAGCTTATGCGGAAAATGCCGGAATAAAAGGCGGGAATTACAAAAAGCTAAATTTACCGTTTGAAAACAAGCTCTTGGGCCAATCCCAGGCCATTCGTGATCGCATGGCAAACAGGGTCGAAACGTTTATTTACAACATGCTTGTGAATGTATTCAACGCCCAGGACACCGCGTCCCTGGCCATTGATGCCATCATAAAGGCGAATTCATACGATCCCGGTCCGAAAGTCAGCCGTATTGAAAACCCGGATGAATGGACTGAGGAAAAAATAATAACCCGGGCGTCCCTGATAGATTCAGACAAAGGGGAAGCGGGCGACTTTGACGATTAAATTTTTAGCCCTTAAAAATCTCGTTCCAACGCTCCGGTGTTGGAACATTTTCCAAACGCTCCGGTGTTGAAATAAGACGATAAAATGACAGAACGACGATTGATCAGTTTTGACTGGGCGATGAAACGCCTTTTGAGAAGCAAAGCCAATTTTGAAATATTGGAAGGCTTTCTCAGCGAATTGCTAAAGGATGACATCCGGATCCTTGAAATCCTGGAAAGTGAAAGCAACAAATCGTATCGCGAAGCTAAATTTAATCGCGTGGATTTGAAAGTTCAAAACGACAAAAACGAAATCATTATCATTGAAGTTCAATATGATCGCGAGTTTGATTACCTTCAGCGAATATTGTTTGGAACCTCGAAAGTGATTACGGAACATATACGCGAAAGCAAACCTTACTCTGAAATTGTCAAAGTCATATCGGTCAATATTCTCTACTTTGATTTAGGTTATGGCAAAGATTATATCTATCATGGCGCCACCGCATTCAAAGGTCTGCACTGTGATGATGAGTTACAATTGGATGAAAGACAGCGTTCGCTTTACAAAAAGGAAGGAGTCGGCAATGTTTTTCCCGAATACTATCTTATCAAAGTGAACATTTTTGATGACATCGCCAGGGACACTTTGGATGAATGGATCTATTTCCTGAAAAATGGCGAAATCAAAGATACTTTCCAAGCCAAAGGCATCAAACAGGCCAAAACGAAATTGGATATTCTGGCTCTTTCTGATAAAGAACGGCATGCATATGACAGATACGTTGACGATCTGCATTATGAGGCCAGTATGGTTGAATCTTCTTACGGATGGGGGGTTATAAAAGGAACTAAACAAGGTAAAAAGCAAAGATCAATTGAAATCGCCGCCAATTTGCTTGATATTCTTGATTTCGAGACAATCGCCCTTAAAACCGGGTTAACAATCGAAGAGATCAAAGCCATAAAAGCGTGATGTAACATACCCTTTGGTTCGGGGACGAAGTAAAACGGTCAGAATGCAAAATGCAGCTACAAAAATATCATATTCATAATGTGCTAAAGATGTATAGCCAACGCTTGGCCCGTCGGGGAAAAAGCGGTTGTTTGCCGGAATCGGAACCCAATGCGCTGTATCTGTCTCCCCACCAAAAACGTCAGGTTATCATCCACAAAGTTACGAATAATATTGCCGCTAAGATGAAAGAACTCGGCGTCGAGCCATCAACGCCTCCTCTGAATAAGAAACCCGGTGTTTCTTACCAAAGTGCGAATCAGGAAAAAATATGGTCTGGTGCGGATTACCCTGACAGCCATGCACAGATCCGTTTTGTTTATAATACAATTGACGATCAGAACAGGAAACAAACGTGTACGTTATTGATCGATGATTCCACTTTCCTTATCAAATCATAGAGATATCTTGGCATCCTTCATTTTACCCCGAAAGTAGTTTAAACTTTACCAAAGAGTGATGAACCAAAGGTTTAGAATTAGGGCGTCTAAATTGGCCAAATTTTTCTGCCCAAAAATTGGCCCTCAAGATATGCTCACAAAGCCTGATTTTATGCAGGTTTCAGCCAGTTTCTAAAGTGCCAAAAAACGGGAAAAAAAATCAGTCAAAAAGGGGCGTTTTTAGACGCCCTAGTTTAGAATAGGCAAGCGTAAAATGCTAAACCTTTGGTTCAGCACTCCTACAATTGTTACCGGAAAATGAAGGATGCCTATTAAATGCCAGGTTTCGTTCCATTGCGAACTATAAAAGCTGGGCACGCAGTTGGCCACAGGCGGCTGAAATGTCTCTTCCTTTGCTGTGGCGTACAATAACCGTATAGTGATGATTGACAAGGATATCCCGAAAGGCTTGGATTGCGGCGGACTCTGGGCGTTGGAAGTCGCTCTTGTCATGTTCATTGTAGGGAATCAGATTTATTTTGACTTTTAGAGGGCGCAGCAAGCGCGCCAGACGATGGGCGTCTGCTTCGGAGGCGTTGATTCCTTTAATCAGAACATATTCAATAGTGATCCGTTGCCTGGGTTTCAAGGGATAACGGCGGCAGGCGTTGAGCAATTCTCTAAGAGGATATTTTCGATTGATAGGCATCAAACGGCTGCGTGTATTATCATCCGTTGCGTTTAACGATATGGCCAGGTTGACGGTCGTGTCATGGCCTAATAGCATGAGTTTGGGAACAATTCCGGCAGTTGAAAGCGTTATGCGGCGACTGGCGAACTGAAGCCCAAAATGCCGATCTGTGAGTGTATTAAGCGCCTTGACAACATTCTGGTAGTTTGCCAGTGGCTCCCCCATACCCATAAGGACAATATTGGTCAGACGCTGGGGATTGTCCACCTCTTTGCGGATATCGCGAACCTGGGCAATAATTTCACCGGATGTCAGGTTACGAATAAAACCGCTTTGAGCGGTTTGGCAAAATTGACAGTCCAGGGCGCACCCCACCTGGCTTGAGATACAAAGGGTAGCATGTTTTTTTTCGGGAATCAGCACTGTTTCAATAAGATTGCCGTCTGTCAGTTTAAAAACGTACTTTTGGGAGCCATCTTTTGAAAACAATATCTTAGTTTTACCAAGACGACTGATTGTATAATGTTGTGCCAACAGGCTGCGGAGTTCTTTGCTGATATCAGTCATATTATTGAAATCGTCAACTTGATGCAAATATATATGGTTGAAAATTTGCCCGGCACGATAGGCTTGAAAACCACGATTTTCAAGCCATTTTTTTATTTGATCAATGGAAAAATTTTTAATATCCGCTTTATTCGTATACGAGAGCATATAAATGATGTTTTTGTGTATTAGGGTAATTTTTAAAACAGATCATGTATGCCAAAAACAAACGACAATCTGCAAAATTGTTTCAGAGCCTGTTTGATAAGTCGTAATCAAAACGAAAAAGTGTGAACGAGGGCGAATTTACGCTTTTGCAGATGATTTAAGAGCCTGTTTGAAAAGTTTTAAATCGGCTGCAAAAGCGTGAGAGCGGTTCTGAT
>JAOZRC010000509.1 GCA_029940345.1 Desulfobacterales bacterium | reverse complement strand
GTTACACTCTGCCCACCCTACATTAAAAAGTGTAAACCAACAAATGAAGGATGCCTTAATTTGCTTATCCAAAATCCCGCTACCAACATAAGCTTGGACACTAATGTAACGCGGAAAGCTATTCTGCGTCGTTCATAGCCGCTTTGAGGCAGAAGAAGCGGAACGGCTTTCCGCTCTACATGATCACAACCGTGCGTGAGGGTGTAGCGCGGGAAGCTGTCCCGCCTTAGCTTACATGTAGGGGGGAGTGAACGGTTACTTTCCGCTCTTCTACGGATTTATAACTATCACTGAGACAATCGTGATCTTGATCGAAAAACACCGTCATATCACTTGCTTCAATACGGATTCGAATTTATGAAGGTCTTGGCAGATGACAGCCTGACGATGCAGTCCTTTTAAAATATCCTGATTTTGGATTTTCCTGACCTGCTCTGATATATAGGTTGACACGATATTGAATCTCTGAATCAGAGTTTCCAGCACCATTTCCCGTGCAGTTTCCATGCCCCCTTCCTTAATGCCTAATGTTTTACCCTTCTGAATGCCCTCTTCTATGGCAATATCAAATATATCCAACATTTTAATCTCCTCCCATAAATCTTTTAACTGTTCCTTGCTGATGAGTTTGTTTGATAGAATCAGGGCGGTAACCAGCAATCTGACCGGGATTTTGCCGGCGTGATACAGCTTGCTTTCAAACCGCAGCACCTCTTCGACCATCGCACTTCGCGCCTCGCCCGTTTCCTTTCCGCAGAGCGGCAGAAACACCAGTTCGAGCCAATTTTCAAATGTTATGAAAGAGATGGCGTATCGCATTCCAATGCGTCTGAATATCTTCTATTTTAATGTTCATTGTTTTCACGTTGCTTATCCGTTTTCCTGCGTGAATCTAACCAATGCTTCCAATTTAGCAATCGCCCGACCTTCATCAATCGCAGCTTCGGCAATAGTGACGCCTTCCTGCAGATTCGATGCGCGGTCGGCAGCCATCAAAGCGCCGGCGGTATTGAGAAGCACGACATCTCGTTGGGGGCCTTTGGCGCCTTCTAATATTTGCCTGGTAATGGCGGCGTTTTCTTCGGGTGCACCGCCGGCAAGGGTGTCCGGATCAGCAAGTTCTCCGAAAAACTGTTCAGGATAAATATCATACGTTCGGATATGGCCATCTTTAAGATGTGACACACGGGTGGGAGCGCACACGGAAATTTCATCCAGTCCGTCATGGCCATGCACCACCAGCGCATGATGCGCACCCAGCGTTTTCAGCGCCTGGGCGAACATTTCCGTTAATTCAGGCGCGTAGACACCGAGCAGTTGGCAGTTGGCGGCGGCCGGATTGGTAAGCGGTCCGAGCATATTGAAAATAGAGCGCAATCCGATTTCCTGGCGCGCTTTGATTGCATAGCGCATGGCGCTGTGGTAAAGCGGCGCGAAAAGAAAGCCGATGCCGATCTCCTGCACCGCTTCTTCCACCAGTTCGGGCGGTGTGTCCAACTTGACGCCCAGCACTTCCAAAACATCCGCACTGCCGCACTGACTGGAAACAGAGCGGTTGCCGTGTTTGGCTACCGTAACGCCGCATCCGGCGACGACAAAAGCGGTGGTAGTGGAAATGTTAAAGGTGTGGGCACCATCGCCGCCAGTGCCGCAAGTGTCCACGACGGCAGAACCGACAGTCTGAATCCGCAACGCTTTGCGGCGCATTGCCCGGGCCGCGCCGGCCAACTCAGCAAACGTTTCACCCTTGGTGGCCAATGCGGCCATTAACGCGCCAATCTGGGCATCAGTGGTCTCTCCTGAAAAAATAGCGGAGATCACACCGGCCATTTCATCTTCAGTCAGGTCGGTTCTGTGGATGATTTTATCCAATTTTTCTCGAAACATTTTTTTCTCCTTTTGACATCCTTCATTTTGCCCTAAAAGTAGTTCACACTTTTCGAAAGAGTGCAAATCGTCAAATGAAGGATACCTCACTTTCACTTCATAAAGTGCTATTTACAAAATTCCTAAGCAGGCGTTTGCCCACAGGCGTCATAATTGACTCCGGATGAAACTGAATGCCTTCGGTGGGATATTGGCGGTGACGCAGACCCATAATTTCGCCGTCATCGGATTCGGATGTGATTTTGAGGCACGCAGGCAGGTTTGGGCGGTTAACTGCCAACGAATGATAGCGCATCGCCTGAAATGGTTTGCGGATGCCTCTGTATATGGTTTCACCATCGGCCGTCACCATGGATGTTTTCCCATGCATCAGTTTTTGGGCGCTGATAATGTCACCGCCAAAGGCGGCTGCAATCGCTTGATGGCCGAGACAGACGCCCAAGATCGGTATTTTCCCGGAAAAATGGGTAATAACGTCCATGGAAATGCCGGCCGCTTCCGGCCGCCCCGGACCGGGTGAAATGACAATTCCGGATGGATTTAACGTTTCCAGCAGTTCCACGGAAATTTTATTATTGCGAAACACCTCCACCGTTTGGCCGAGCATTTTCAAATATTGCACCAGATTATAGGTAAACGAGTCATAATTATCTATCATTACAATCATTTTATGCTTTTCCTTTAAATAGGTTATTCGGAGGTTGCTAAAACCAACGCTTTTTGAATCGCCATCGCTTTGTGAACCGTCTCGCCATGTTCTTTTTGCGGATCCGAATCAGCGACAATGCCGGCACCTGCACGAACTGTAAGCAGATTATCCGTGATACAGGCGGTGCGGATTGTAATGGCCATGTCCATATTTCCGTTGAAGGCAATATAACCAACCGCGCCGCCATAAGGTCCGCGAGGCTCGGTTTCCATTTCGGCTATAATTTCCATGGCGCGCACTTTGGGAGCGCCGGATAGTGTGCCGGCCGGAAAGGTCGCCTTCAGCAGTTCCCAGGCATCGTATTCGGGTTTAAGATCACAGCAGATATTGGAAACCAGATGCATCACATGCGAGTAACGTTCCACAATCATTAAATCGGTGACCTGCACCGTGCCTGTTTCGGCAACACGTCCCAGGTCATTGCGTCCCAGGTCCACCAGCATCAGGTGTTCGGCGCGTTCTTTTTCATCTTGAAGCAGATCATCAGCCAGCATGCGGTCATCTTGCTCATTTTCACCCCGGGGGCGTGTGCCGGCAATGGGACGAAGTGTGGCAACACCGTTTTCCAGCCGCACCAGGGTTTCAGGAGATGATCCCACCAGGGCGGTCTGATCAAGGTGCATAAAAAAAAGATAGGGTGAAGGGTTAATAAAGCGTTGCGCCCGATAAAGCGTCCATAAATCGGGAGCCGGCGTGCTGACAAATGGCTGGGAAATCACCGCTTGAATGATATCGCCAGCGTGGATATACGCTTTGACCTTATCGACATTCTCGCAATATGTTTCCGGCGGCATGACAGGCTCCAGTGGTGATGCCGATGAAGATGCCTTTGGGGGTTGCTCAACGGTTTTGCTTTTAAGCAGATTCAATAACGTCTGCAAACGTGTATTGGCCGCAAGATAGGCAGTATCCACATCCGCTTGTTTATCTAAAAAAGAGAGTACTGACACCAGCAAGGTGTGCCTGATATTATCAAAAATAAGCAATTCATCGGGAATGATGAAATGCCCCAAGGGCTGATTTTCGGGAAGTGAGTTGGGAATGTCTTCAAAAAAGGAGACCATCTCATAAGTAAAATATCCCACCATGCCACCCCAAAAACGCGGTAATTCGGCGATTTGAGCGGGTTTCCATTGATTCATCACCTTTCTCAGCACCGCTAACGGGTCGCCTTGGCAGGGAATCTGTTTGATGGAACCGTTTTCGCGTATTTCGATTACCTGGCGCAGCACCCGGATGTCACACCGTGCCGAAGTCCCCAGGAAACTATAGCGGCCCCAGCGTTCGCCGCCTTCCACGCTTTCGAAAAGAAAGGCCGGCCCGCGATGGCGGTAAATTTTTTGAAGCAGTGAAACCGGTGTTTCCGTATCCGCTAAAATTTCGGCGCATACCGGAACCACATTACAGGTTTGGGCGAAGTGTCGAAATTGCTCTATATCCGGAAATTGTCTGATTCGCATTTTGCTTTAAGAGTCCCTTCTATAAAAAAAGGCCGTGAAATTTTCACGGCCTTAAAAACCAAAAAAACCGTGAGTACCTGATTCCTTTGGCTGCTCACGGTTTTAATTTTTAAACGTATTAATCAGAAAAATCAGCCTGATTCGCTCCCGTCGGCAAGCCTGTTTATTTTGGCCCGCCACTGCCAGCTTCGTTGTTGAAATGATTTATTCAGACTGTCTTTTTGTGATCTCATTTTTCGTATCCATATAAACAATATATGCCTTTTATACGCAAGTGATCCGAGTTGTCAAGTTATTTTCCAGGGCAATTGCATGAAAATTTGGCATGAATTTTGATTATCTATTATTTAAGAATATTCATTCGGTGGCAGCTATTCCTGTAGAATTTTGGCTAATCTATAACTATCTGAATATAACTGAAATTAAACTTTCCTGCAATTGCCCTGATGCC
>JAOZRC010000508.1 GCA_029940345.1 Desulfobacterales bacterium | reverse complement strand
GCACTGGGGACGGGTCCGGTTCAAGGGGCAGCGGCGTATAATTCACGTCGGAATCATCCTCATCATCAGGAGGCGTGGGATTTACTGGTTCGACCGGATTCACTGGTTCGACCGGATTCACTGGTTCGACCGGATTTACTGGTTCGACCGGATTTACTGGTTCCGGAGCATCAGGAGGCACGGGATTATCACCATCATCCAGGTTGACTATTTCCTGAACATCAATTAACCGCGGCGTGGGGCTGACAACTTCTGAACGGCACCCCCCTTCGCTGTTTACCACATAGTAGTGATAAGTGGTTCCTGTGCTCACATTCCTGTCCAGAAAGGTGGCCCAGTCAGTCACATGGTCAGCCTTAATACACTCAAAGCCGGAATCGGGTCCCTCAATGCTGCGGTAAACGTCGTAACTTGCCGCGCCAGTGTGCCTCCAGGTAAGTTGCACCTGTCCCCGGGTTGCTCTGGCTTCCAGGCGAAAATCGCACTTGGTATCCACCCTGGCATACACAACAGGGGTTTCCTGTGCGATAGAACATGTGGACGGATCGTCTGGATCGGTGCATGGTATTACCAATGCCCGGTTTTCGATAATCTGTCCGTGAGGTGCCTCAGGGTTGACTTTTACCTTAAATTTAAGGGTCAGCGTCTCACCGGGATTCATCGCTACGGGATACCGGTAATCGAGCGTTCCGTCAGAAAAAAACGTGTCAGAGGCTGCCGCGCCATTGACCGTAAACGTATTTTCCACATACTCTAAATAACTGTCTAAAATATCTGTGATTCTGAGGAACACTGCCTGTGAAAACAAGTTTTTCGCAGTAATCACATAGCTGAACACATCTTCGGGAAAAAGTTCTGTTTCCGGTGTTCCGCTGACTCGATCTAAAGCAATCTGAGTTTTGCCAAAGCCGATTTCCACGCTGGGTGTCGAAGAGCAACTCCCACTGCCCAGACCCTCTTCCGGTATTGCCGTGGCACAATTTGTAATGCTGGTGCCTGGCGACGTATCTTTCGGCACACTGGTCAGGAAGGTAAAGGAACCCTCATCATTGCCGGCTCCCGGATTTCCGTCATAGGGACTTAATTCGTCAATAATAATGACAAACTGCCCCCCGATTGTTTCAGGCGCAGGTTCGCCATTTGTATCCCAATGCCAGTCGGATGGAAGGCCTTCGCCTACAGGGCATGGTAGGCCGTCGCAGTAAAGGCCTTTATAGATCATCATACCGGGCAGATCATCTGTTACGGTTATGTTCTTTGCCGAGGTGCCTGATGGATTCCACACTTTGATAGTCCATTTGATGCCCTCCGGAGATATTTCAAATGTTTTCCTGATTTTCACGATAACGCCGTCATTGACCTCTGTACACACAGGCACAGTTTCCACCGGGTCTATGTCCGAAGTGGCTCCGAAAGCGGATGATGATCCGGCCAAGGCACGGTTGTATATCCGTTGTCCCTCTGGAGTATTATCGGGAATTTTGAAATCAATGGCGCTTAAAATTTTATTTTTATCGCCAGGATTGAAATCCCATTGCGAGTCCGGATTCTTACTCAAACGGATACACTTGGCCTCTGCATTGATATTGTGTAGCGTTTCTGCCTGAAACCCGGTTCTATCCGTTGGCAGAAGCGACATTTCATCACTCCAATCTACTCCCAAAGGATCTGCGAAACACGTCTCATCTTTCGAGTATTGCGCGATCACATCTTCTTTCGGCCGGTTAATATACAATTTGCGATATTCAGGGGTGAAGTCGCTTCCGTTCAAACCTTCTTTGGGCAACCAGTCCACCCAGTACCAGCCGTTTGCAGGCGTATTCCCGGTATTTGTCAGATCCAGGTTATAGGCAAACGTACCGCCCGCCTTGAAGTTAAGCGGTCCGGTTTTGGTTATATCCAGCCCGGGTGTCTCAAGAACTGTAACAGACGCGATTGCAAAATAATTGTCGTCAGACCATCTGTCAGTATCCACCGCATTGTCCGCGCCTCTGGCACCGAGATCGTTTGTGCGAACCTCGGCTGCAAAGTTAAGCACTGTATTTGCCGGGGTCGTTTTCAGAATGGGTGCATTCAGGCGGAAACGATACATCTGAACGTAGTCGTCATAGTATCTTTCCCCGTATTGCCGGTATCCCCAGCCATTGGGCGGCTGGCAAGCTTCCGGCACTTCCCACCATGCCATGCAGCCAATATCATCCGGATCATCACATTCCCCAGGGGGATGGAACGTGATAGCATCAGCTATATCATCACAACGCTCTCCTGTAATGTTTTGATCAGGCTTGGGGATATTCAATCCGTCTGTGAGGACCTCCAATGTGACGTCTTTAAGGTTAATATACTCCTTGACATTATAAAGATTAACAACCCAGCGCCCGTCCACATACTGGCTGGCGTGATTGTCGTTTTCAGGATTTACGATGATGTGTGCCATCTCTCCCGCAGAAACCTGATTGTTTTCAGGCCAGGTATAGACTTTGGGCCAGGATTTTGACTCTTTATAGAGCGTCCAACCATTGTAGGAAGGGCAGTCATGGACGGCACCTGCCGGATCCGTTACCGTCTCATACGTGTCGATATTCCCACCCACCAAGGACATGGCGGTTCCTTCATCAAGCTCAACACAGCCATAACTGCCGTCACATACGCGCCATAGGAAGTCCGGCTTCCAGTTGCCATGGTCAGGCTCTATCCACGCCGGATTGTCGTCATCTTTAATGCCTAACAGTCGGCAGCCCGGTAGTACCACAGCCTCCGGATCAGTTTCGTCCGGTGAATTGCTGAACGGAAGGCCGCTCCATGTAATGTTTACAGGCTTCCACCCCGGATGAGGCGGAACAGCGTTGTGATCAAAATCCATGTCTGTAAGTTCTGGAGCCGTTCCGGTGCAGTCTTTGTAAAGCCTGGTCATATTGTCGGCAGAGCGAATGCCATGGAAGGTGACCCCCGCGGGTATCGCTATCAGATCATAGCTGTGCTTCAGAGAGATCGTATGAGTGCGATTGTATGAAGTGCCATAAGGTGCCCAGGTAGTAAAATACTCGCCTGCTCTGAGGGACCCCTTGTTAATGTAATAATCGCCAAATCCAGGCCATATGGAATAATCTCCATAATTGTTTCCACTCATCACCCGGTGAGTGTAATTGCTCCCTCGCCGGCAACTTCTCAGAACGACATTATGGAGCTTGCTATCAAGGTGATTCCATGCCGGATTTACACTTATGACTTCGGATTGAGTACCGATTGTGTTCTCTATACTGCAATCATCAGGCACATCATAATATATACAGACCACTGCTCTCTCATCATAAAAATTGATCCTGTCAAAATGAATAATTACCGGATTATCGTCAGTAATCGGATCATGCATTGAATGGGTACTAATAACCTTATGATTATTAGAGGAATATGCGTCCCTAAAACCTATGTCACTGAAAAGCGGCGTGCAGTCTCCAATTCCTGTGATAGTGAATGTAACATCCTCAATATCCGAGTTGTTTATATCAGGCGGTAGCGCATTAAAAATAGCATAGCGGTCATAAATATTGGTTGCACCCGGGCCGAGATTTCTATAGGGGGACCAAATACTTTGATACTGACCACGCTCAGATATAACCGTTATCAGACCGGATATCGCTTCTACGGTCACCCGGTTACAAGACATACCGTGTTCCAGCACGGCCTTTACCTGCAAAGTCTTGCCGTTAATGTATCCTCTGGGAATTTTCAGCGTCACCGTTACACTGTCAGAAAAGCCGTCTGTCATATCATTCAGATTCCAGACCACCTCGCCTGAAACATCCCCGGGTTTCGGAGCAGTGTAAGGTTCAGTGTTCGGACCGTTCGAGGCTGACACAAACTCCAATGGACGATACTTTTTCACTCCGCTGCCGTAATCCACATACGCATCCTCGGCCAGACCGTACTCGAATCCATCCGGGGTGTGCCGCCCGTTAATATCATCAAGCGAAAATCGCAGTACCGGATTGCGGGTCACCGCGCCGCTGGATGCCAGCCGAATCGTAAAGGTAACCGTGTCGCCGGCATCTGGCGTGTCAGTGTCGGCAACAACATCAATGACAGTCGCGAGATCGGCTTTGCCATAGACCTTCCATGAGTTCGCCTTTGCCCCTGTCTGGCTTGTTGACCACTCCAGCCGAATCTCGGTTTCATCGGGGATGATAGCGCTCAAGTCAATCGTGTTCTTCCCGGTGGAAAGGCTAACAGGTGTGAGAATCTCGCTCTCGTCGTCGCACCTCTTAATTGCCAAGCTGTTGGCACCGCCGGCATCTTCAAGGTCAACTATCAGACACGACCACCCCTTGAACTCGCTGCCTTGGGGCTGGGGAAGGCTGATACACTCTGAAACCACTTTCGCATCCGCCGCATAAGATTCAAGCTTTCCGTCAATAATCGCAAAGTCATGACTCGCGTCCATGTCCAGACCGAGTGAATTTTCAAAATCGTCCTCATAAGAATAGGCATCGTTGAACACGCCGCCGCACACTG
>JAOZRC010000507.1 GCA_029940345.1 Desulfobacterales bacterium | reverse complement strand
TCGCTCTCACACTTTTTCGCTTCGATCACGACTTTCCAAACAGGCTCTTAGATAACTTCATTAACTTGTCAACTTTTACAAAAATTATCCAATTGCATGTACAATTGAATAATGTCGCTTCTTTAACGATTTTAAAATTTCTTGTCAAGTGAAATCCACAATAAAATTTTGCATTTGGTCTGGTTTTATATTTAGCCTGACAAAAAATTGACATTATTCGACCTGTGCAATTAAAATGAAATATCCTCTATAGGCTCCGTGGAAGCGGCATGTTTGCAGCACAATCGGCTAATTCCATCAGAGTCCCATCAGGCATATGCCTGATGGGACTCTGAATGATCTGTATGAATTGCACAGGTTAAAATTATTTACGACTCCATAAAAAGGAAAACACCGCCATAAGAAGCAGTATTCCGCTAAACATATTTCCGCGGCCGCTGACGTAAACCTGAACACCGGCGATCAACAATGCGCCGGTGAGTACCATCCATCCCAGGCGCGTCAGCGCTCGTTCCAATCCTTGTGCGGATTTACGGGTGTCAGGAGCAAACGAGGACCGGACGGTAAGTTTATCGCGTCGAATCAGGGACAGCACTTGCTCTAATTGGCCGGGCATCCCTGAAAGGCGATGCCCCAGTTTCGCCGCCTCAAGCTTCCAACCCTGCCACTCTTGCTTAATATCTTCACTCGCATACCGCTCGGCATAAGGTATTGATTTAGCCCAGGGATCAAATTCCGGGTCCAGATGTGTGGCAATACCTGACAGTATCCCAACAGCACGCATGATAAACATCATATCGGCCTGAAACTGAAACGGCGCCTCAAAAAGCAAATCCCTGTATTCACGCAAAAAATAGCCGGCCTGATTTAAAACCGCTTGTTGAATTTCTCCCACGCGAACGCCCCAAAAGCGTTCAAAAAGCGCTTCATGCACCTCTTCCAGGCGTTTAAGATCGGCACCGGCGGTTAAGGCGCCGGCATGCACAAACGCTTGCACAATTTTATGGGCGTCGCGCGTGCCGATGCCGATGGCAAATTCACGTAAAGCGGTGCGCAGCCGCTTAGGCGTGTGAACCATCATACCAAAATCGACAAACACAATTTGAAACGGACGGTTTTCACCATAAGGCGGCGTGTCATGCGGTCCAAATTCCGTGATGCCGGCTTCAATTTCATCCGCTAAAGGCGCCGGTTTGATAAAAAGATTGCCGGGATGCGGGTCAACATGGACAAAATGAGTTTCAAAAACCTGCTGCATGTAGACGGCGTGGAGAGTGTCGGCCACACTGACGCTGCTGATGCCGACCGCCTTGATAGCGTCTAAATCTGAAATTTTGATATAAGCGACATTTTCCATGGTCAGCGTGTGCGCCGCACAATAATCCCAATGAATCAGGGGAAAACAGACATGCGGATTATCGTTCAAATCAGCGGCCAACTGCTCGGCATTTTGGCCTTCAGCCTTCAAATCCAACTCTTTACGCGTAACAGTGGTGAACTCTTCCTGGAGCCAGTCTAAATCAATACGTTCACGAATGGGTTTGTAAAATTTCAGCCAGCGAATCACCAGACCGATGGCGGCCAAATCCGTTTCCACGAGCGAATTTATACCTGGCCGCAACACTTTGGCAACCGCTTCCACGCCTCCGGATAGGCGCACACGATGAACTTGGGCCAGTGACGCCGCTCCCAGCGGTTCCGGGTCAAAAAAGTCAAACAAGGCGGTAATGGGACGATTGAAATCGGCTTCAATCAGGGCAATAATATCTTGCGTTTTTTCGATGGGCACTTCATCTTGAAGCCCGGCAAGCTCGCCAGTCACTTCGCGCGGCAGGATATCCACGCGCGTACTTAAAAACTGGCCCAACTTGATCAGCACACCCCCCATAGATAATGCCAGGTCACGATATTGCCTGGCGACACCCTGCCAACGCGGCAAAGGGGGTGTTCGGAACCATCGCAAAACAGGACGGTTGAGAATGATATCGCACCAGATGATTTGGATAAACACCTGGGCGAAAAAACGCCGCACCTTTGTATATCGCGTCTTATCTATATTAGAATCAGATCGGGCGGGGTCAGATCGGGCGGAATCGGGCCGAAAGGGAAATTCCTTCATTGAGGAAAATATATTCTTGAAAAATTGTAAAAGGGCTGATTTTGTCGTCCTCAATCCGAATCATCCTCTTCAAATAATTCAGGATAAAGCTTTTGGCTGCATTTCGGACAAATCGTATGGGTTAACTGGGCGGCCGTATGTCTTTTAAAAAAGGCGTCTAACACAACCCAGGATTCCGGTTCATCAGAATCGGCATCAATCAGTTTTATTTTTTTGCAATTCGAACAGACCGGCAGAAATCCTCTGAGCGTCTTAATCTCCATAAGAGCATGCTCAAGATCGGCGTTGATTTTTTCTAACTGTTTGTTTTTTTCCTTTAAACGCCGATTCTTTTCAAGGATAATATCGCGGCCTATTTTAAGCTCTAACTGGGTTTGCACGCGCGCCAGCAGTTCAACAGCCTTGAACGGTTTGGTGACATAATCCACGGCGCCGAGTTGAAAGCCCTTGGCAATATCACCGGATCCCGTTTTCGCGGTCAGGAAAATGACGGGGATGTCCTTTGTTTTGTGCGATGCTTTCAATCGCCGGCACAATTCATAGCCATCCATACCCGGCATCATAATGTCAAGCAAAATCAAATCCGGAATTTTGTCAACCAGCTCTGCCAGGGCCTTGGAAGCACCATTGGCCATGATAGTGTCACAATTAATTTGTTCCAAAATTCTGCGTAATATAAAAAGGTTTTCATGGACGTCATCGACAATCAGGATTGTCGGAGACGGTTCGGCGGTGCTATCTTCTTTGGCATTCATATTGCTCTCTTTATGTTGATCAAAATGACAGGTTCGGGAAAAACAGCATTGATACACACAACTGGAAAACGTATAACATGCTGAAATTTAAATATAACAAGTATTTTCAAAGGATTCAGCTTCTGCCAGTGTTCTAAAAAAATCACCTATTGACTATTCTTTTAGATGTACTATGTATACTTGCAAAGGTCATAATTTGGGATTTTCATTTTGTGATTATCATATCCAAACATACGCTTATAAGGTGTCAGTATTCATTCGTCAGGACGTTTACGCTAAAGACTGAAACCTGATGCCTGAAAACATAATTTTGAAAATCACAAATTATGACCTTACGCGTATATTACTAATCTTAAATGTCGCGGAAGGCAACAAGAAAAAGAATTTGTCCGTAAAGCGCTAAGGAAGGAAACAATTCGATGGCTCTGGAAAATGATGTGGTAATCATCTATTATGAAGACAAGCCGGTTATATTTGCCCGCATAGAAACCATATTAGCCGATCATAAAAGAGACTGGTATCATGTCAAACTGCTTCTTTTGCAGTTGCCGCTTCAAACGGTCACCTGGATATTAAGAGATGACTACATTAATGGGATGGAATTCACAATGGATGGCAAAAAAATGCGGCTGGAAGTGGTGGTCGATCCGGAGCGCACGGCCAGTCCGCAAAATGACAGTGACAGGCCCACGAATAAGAAAACGACAAAAAATCAGAAAGGTGCCAAAGTGATCTCGCTGGCAGATATGAAAAAGCGCTGATCCAGGGTAACCGTTCACTCCCCCCTACATTCAAACTAACGCGGGAAGGATGACAAGGCCGCTACGGCGGCTTCCAAAAACAGGCTGGCATACTGAATGCCGGGGTCGAACAGCGTGAAATGCGCGCAACCGATTTCATCGGGAAGCCAGTTCGGAGCGATCGTCCGTTCCCTCTAACGCAATCACAAACGGACGCACGGATGTCGGCCAGGCTTTCAGGCGTCCGTCAGCGGTGACTTCCGGTTATAGTCCGACCGATACCCGCACTTTATTTCTGCTGAACCCGATCAAACCAAATTTCAGCAAAGCTTTAAACTGCGTTCTAACAGCGGCGCGATCTGTTTTAACCGCTTCGAAATCAATGGCGCTGATCCATTCAAAGCGGTCCGGTATGATCTGTTTAATGGCAAACAGCGAATTATCTTTGGCCCGGCGACTGACGGCATCCATGCCGGTGCGAACGCGCATCTCTTTTTCATCTTCAATCGCCGCCGGCCAGCCAAATCGTTCCAAAACCATTTGATGCTGTTTCCACTTCCAATCGGCGACAAATGCGGGCGCCTGGCCGTTAATCAGCCCGGCACCGTATTTCAATGCGACATCATACAGTTGTTTGTCAATAAACACGGTTGAAAGCGGCGGCACGCATGGGCGGCTGACATTTTGTTTCCTTCGCAAGTTTGTTGGGGAACAATTTCGACCTGTAAAATTCATTCAGAGTCCCGTCAGGAAGGCATATTTGTAGAATCATCAGGCGAATTTCTCGTCAGAGTCCCATCGGGACGGCATATTTGTCACAGCATAGCAGAATATGCACAATTAGGCACCCTTCATTTTCCGCTTAACACTTTAAAGGAGTGCTGAACCGAAGGTTTAGCGTTT
>JAOZRC010000506.1:2385-4520 GCA_029940345.1 Desulfobacterales bacterium | reverse complement strand
GAAGCGGGTGTGGAATCTTTCCATATCACCTCTTCATAGGCGGGCCCCGGATACCTGATCTGAATGCGATAGCCATCTTTAAATACTTGATGAGGTTCCCAAATGACACGCGTGTCATTCGTCCACGATGGTTTCCAGTCTGTAAAGCTTTCCGGAAGAGGGATCAATTTGCCTTCATCAAATTCGGTTTCGGATTGATTGATCCGCTTCCATATTAGGGGGCAAATGCTTCCGTTGGGAAAAAGAAGAAGCATCCTTGCCAGAATTTCTTTTGATTTTTCTTCCGGCGCGACAAAGGGGCGCGGCGCCCCAACAGGAAAAAGACTTCCGGTTTTAAATAATAAAAAACGACTCTTATCTCTTAGTCGCGAAAGCTTGGAAAGCGTTTCCAGAAATACCTCGGGAGGTGAATCTTCGGTTACCTGGCTGATTTTCGATGAAATATCCAGCCATTCGCGTTCGGTCACAAAATCACTTGTCCAGGTCAGCATCATTTTCTCCAAGATATTGATAATGAAAAGATTGAAAGCGTCATTCGATCAATTTTAGTTTTTTGAACAACAAGCTAAGGATGTTCCTATTGTCAAAACACTTTGGATAAATATAAATATAGAAATTGGGGTATTTTGCAAGAACTAATTATTGTACTGTTACGTTAACAATTATTATTAACGTAATAATTCACCGCAAAGTCGCAAAGAGCGCAAAGGGTTATCTTTTCAGCTTTCAGTTAAGAGGCCGGGAAGCTGAAAAAGTGGCTACCCACATAAGGCGGGACAGACGTAGATTGGGTTGGGAACGAAACCTGATGAATTCAGGCTGATGTCAGGTTTCGTTCCTCAATCCAACTTACGACTATTTATGTTTTCAAGTCTTGACCTTTATCCTCATTGCAGTTATTCTTTCAGGTGATCATGGTTTTGGGGATGCGTATACTGGCCTGCATTTCAGCTTGTGCTTGGCAATGTACCGGAAGCGGAACGGCTTTCCGCTTTACATCCTGCCCGCTATGTCACAATGTCCCGACAACAGAGTGAAGCAGATTGATAAGCGGTTGGGGGAATAGCCCCATCATTAAGGCGACTAAGGCCAGCGCTAACAGCGGTGCGCTCATGGTCAAAGGCGGGTCTTTCAGTTCATGGGCGGTTTTAGGCGCTTTTAAAGGGCCGAAGAAAATTCTGACACCGGCTAAGAAGGTGTAAACCAGTGTCAGAAGCGTCGAAAGGATGGCGGCGATAACGAGAATAAGCCCGGCCGGATGATTTTGCACAGCCTGAAAGGCGCCTGTAAACAGTTGCCATTTACCGACAAAGCCGCTGAAGGGGGGCATGGCCGAGAGAATCAGGGCCGCCGCAATCCATAGAATGGCGGTCAATGGCATCTTGGCCCAAAGTCCGCCCATTTGCCGCATGTCTCGCGTTTCCACTGTATAAACCAGAATTCCGGCCGTTGCGAACAGGACAGTTTTTCCGATAATATGACTGAAGAAATAGAAAATTCCGCCTTCTATGCCGATAACGGTCATGGCGCCCACACCGAATACCGAGTAGGATATCTGGCTGATGGTGGAACAGGCGCAAAAGCGTTTGGCGTCGGTTTGCGCCAAGGTCAGAAAAGCGCCGTAGGCCATGGTGATAAAGGCCATGATCATGATCGGAACGGAAAAGGGCAGCATTTCATCATGCAGGGGAAGGATTAAAACTCTGACAGCCACATAAGCGGCGATGTTGGCATAGACGGCCAGAAGACCGGCAATGCAAGTGGGATGTTCGGCGTGCACCCACGGCATCCAGACATGCAGGGGCACAATGGCCAGCTTGGTGGACAGGCCCGCCAGAATCAGAAGGATAATCCAAAAGGTTTGCGGCTGGCCGGCCAGGCGCGACAGGTCGGCTATTTCAAAGCTTCCGATTTGCGTAAAACTGAGCAAAATACCGATCAGAAAAAAAGTCGCTCCGACAATCCCCCAGAAAAGGCACATCAGCGCCACTTTATAGCGCGAGATATAATCGGAATACCCGAACTGCGCCATGATAAAATATAGTGGAATGACAGTCAGCAGTTCCAGGAACAAATACATAGATATGAGATTGGTGCTGAAAACTGTCTTACCACTGAGCATATTACGCTAACAG
>JAOZRC010000506.1:0-2375 GCA_029940345.1 Desulfobacterales bacterium | reverse complement strand
TGAACGACACCCCCATAAAGCCGCAGGGAAAGAAAAGAAAGAGGAAGAAAAAGCGCTTGTAATACATCGTCGCCGTTTTATCATCGGCATCCGGATAAATCAGTTCGATGCGGTGGTCAACATAGTGTAACGAATAAAAAGCCAGCGCCAGACAGATAATATTGATGATCAATGCCATAGGCAGACTTAAACCGTCCGCCAGCAGATTTAAACTCACCTGCGGCCCGATGGTGTAGGTTTCGCTGAAAGCGCCGCCATCAGTGATTTTCACGACCGCCAGACATAGCAGCAGCGTTGTGTAGGCCAGCGCGCTGATGGTGATCCGCCCCGCAAGGCTTCGGTTTTCCATTTTGATGAAAAAAATCAGCGCGGCCGCTACCAGTGGCACCGATACAGTTTGTAATAAAAGGAAAGGCATCATCCGCATTCCATAATCAAATGAGCGTAACCAATTTTCGTAGGGTGGGTGTAGCTTAACGAAACCCACCGAATTTCATAAGTAAAAAGATGGTGGGTTTCGCTTCGCTGCACCCACCCTACATGTCCGAAAAAAACGCAAAAGTTTATACTCTAAACAAATCGCTTAAATCAAAATAGTGAACAGTAAAATAATAAAAAACGCCAAAATATAGGTTAAATTCCATTCCAGTTCATTAATTTCGGTTTTTAAAGGTCGGATCAACTTGAAAATCCGCATGGGAACGGATGTCAGCATTTTATGAAAAACATTGTCTGCCTGATTTTCAATGCTGACGCTCGCACCCGGCGTCTTACGTAAGCGGCCGGCAATGTTTAAAAGCATCGTTTCATAAGCGTCCCCCATGTTTTTGAGGGTATTTTGACAGAACTTTATGAACGCCCGGCCCGGCATACGGAACAGCCAGTCAGTGTCCAAATTGACGGCCCTCAGTTCGGATGGATAATAACCGGAGAGGATCAGCATGGCAAAGGCCAGAGCGCCAAACATCAGCAGTTGAAGCATGCCCACGACATGAAAAGCCGTATAGGGTTCATAATTAACCGGATAAGGAAGAATATTGTAAAGCGGGGCTGGATAAACGCCCAGAAAAATGCAGATAAAAGCGGCGATGCCCATGGCGAGACACATGTTGAACGGCGGCTCCTTGGCCCGAATGCCTGAATCATGCCCGAAGAAAATAAAATAAGGCACTTTGATTCCGGCATGGTGAAAAACACCGGCGGAAGCAAATAGCAGTAACAGCCAGACGACCGTCTGATGCTCCGCGGCCACCGCTGATATGGTCAATGATTTGCTGATAAAACCGGAAAAAAGCGGAAACGCCGAAATGGAGGCGGCCCCGATCATACAGCACACTGCTGTGAACGGCATGGTCTTATACAACCCACCCAGATCCGTGGCCCTGATCTTGCCGGTCTGATGGAGAACGGCGCCGGTGGACATAAAAAGGAGCGCTTTGTAAATAATATGGCAAAAGGCATGGGCCACAACCCCGTTCAGAGCCAGTTGGCTGCCAATGCCGATGCCGCAAACCATAAAGCCGACCTGGTTGATCAGGCTATACGAGAGCACGCGCCGCATGTCATTGACAATCACCGCGTAGAAAATCGGAAAGCACGTCATAAAGGCCCCGGCCCACATCAGAACGCCAGAGCCCGGAAAAGTACGGGCCAGGATATAAACCGCACTTTTGGTGGTAAGTGCGCTCAAAAAGACCCCGCCTGTAACGGTTGAATTGGGATACGCATCCGGCAGCCAAGCATGTAACGGAAAAATCGCGGCATTCAGACAAAATCCGACGAATATCAGATAGGACGCCCAGTCACTCAGACCGATATAGTCAAATTCGGTGGTTCCGCGCGTGGAGACATAAAGAATAATACCGGCAAGCAGACATAAACCGCCGAAGAAATGCCACATAAAATAGCGCAAAGCGGCACCGCGGGCTTTTTCCGTTTTGCGCGCCATTATTAAAAAAACGGACGCCAAAGCCATAATTTCCCAGAAAAAATAGAGGGAAAAAAGATCACCGGCAAACGTAACGCCCAAAGCGCCGCCAGCATAGAAAAAAGCGGAAACATGCTGAATGTCATCCTTGACATGCAGCGCGTAGATAATGCCGATAAACGTTATCAGGACGAATACATACCCAAAAACCAGGCTTAATTTGTCAACCCGACATAAAATAATCGGATAATCAAGAAAGGCCATTTCCCATGATGAGCCTGCCAGCAGACCCAGGAGATTCAAAAAGGCGACAACCGGTAATGCCAACATATACCCGGATTTGATCCGGCCTTTAAGCAAGGGGATTAATAAGGCTCCTATCATGAATATCAGAGCGGGAGGAAGGCTTTTAATCATAGTAATCTTCCTTCCGTTTGACAAGCAGCCG
>JAOZRC010001019.1 GCA_029940345.1 Desulfobacterales bacterium | reverse complement strand
TTCTTGACACCTAAAACGCCGTTTTATATCGTCAACGATTGTTGCATAAGTATGCACTTTAAAATTTTGCCGTAGCTTGTTTGGTGAATAAATTGGAAATAACGAATATGATGATGGGCATTAACCCTACGACGACACTTAACAACTAACAATTTGAAATTATAGGAATTCGCATGAAAACACCCAAAATCATATATGTAAAGCGGAAAGCCGTTCCGCTTTTGCCTTGTCTGGCAAAATATCGGTATACTATATGCGAGTATTAGCGGAACAGCTTTCCGCTTTACATCTGGGCAATTCCGCTTGGCGAAACAATGATCATCGCCCAAGTGTCGTTGCAGGGTTAATATAAAACGCTATTTGTTATTCCAGGAAATTGCGCCACTGACTTTTTACGAGCCATTCAAATGAAGGATACTCAAGTAAGCCGGATTCTGTCCGTTTATAAACGAAATGCGAATATATTGATTACTGGTGCTTTAATTATATTTTTAGGCTTTTTGGGGGGCTGCATTTCGGAGATCCCTCAAGAAGTCATTGTTTACACTTCGCACGACCAAATCCATTCCGCACCCATTCTTAACCTTTTCCAAGCTAAAACCGGCATTAAAGTAAAGGCCGTCTATGATGTGGAAGCCGCCAAAACTGCCGGTATTGTTAATCGGCTCATCGCGGAAAAAACCCATCCGCGCTGTGATGTTTTCTGGAACAATGAAAACAGCCGCACTGTCGTTTTGAAGCATAAAGGTGTACTCGCTCCCTATCGTTCAACCGCCGCTGCCTCAATTCCCGATCAATTTAAAGACCCAGACGGTTTTTGGACCGGTTTTGGTGCTCGCGCCCGCGTGATTATTTACAACACGGATTTGATCCGTCCGGATCAGGCGCCGCATTCCATTTATGATTTTATTCAACCCCAATGGCGCGGCCAATTTGCCATCGCCAATCCGCTTTTCGGCACTACCGCATCCCATGCGGCCGCGCTGTTCGTTTTCTTAGGTGACGCCCCAGCCAAACACTATTTTTTAGCATTACAGGCAAATGATGTTGTTATCGCCGCCGGCAACTCGGTTGTCAAAGACATGGTTGCAAGCGGAGAGGTCAAAGCCGGCCTGACCGATACGGATGATGTCAACATGGCGCTGCTGGCGGGTAAACCGGTGGGGATGATCTATCCGGATCAAAATGCGATGGGAACCCTGGTGATTCCCAATACGTTTGTTGCAGTGTAAACCCCTCGACACTCCTTTTAAATGTTTTTTCTGCAAACGG
>JAOZRC010000505.1 GCA_029940345.1 Desulfobacterales bacterium | reverse complement strand
CTTATTTTTATTGAAAAAATTGGTCCATTGGCCAAATAAGAAAGCTCGTTCCAACGCCGGAGCGTTGGAACAAGAAGAAGATTATCTTTTGACCTAACGAAATTCAAGCCTGAAGAACAGTTCGCCGCCGACAGCGCCCTGGCTGTCTTGAAAGCCTTTTACCTTAAAATGTTCAAGTAACTTATATTCGATTTCGCCCCGCTCCACCGACTTGCCCGCTTTGGATTCCATTTTTACAATCACGCCCATTCTGGTGGAAAGTTCTTTACTCACTGTCACCGTGACGGTTTCCGGGTCGTCTTCGGTGCCTTGTCCCGTGCTTTGCACTTCAAATACATCAAGACCGGTCATTTTACTAATATCTTTGCCGAGTGATTTTCCCAAATAGGTGGCTACCATTCCGCTTGATAATGTGGAACCTTTGCCACTGCTTTGACTGAATTCCTTGGCGGTCTGTCCCGTAAGAATAAGCGTTAAAAGGTCGGATTGCTCTTCCGGTGGTTTGGATGTAAGGGTAAAGCGCAATTGATCCGGTGGCCCTTTGATATTTAAAAGAACGGTCCATTTGCGAATCAGAGCCTCGCTTTGCAAATCAATGGTCGGTTCGATTTTATACGGATTTAGAAATTCGATGATCCCTCTTTTTATCTCGAATTTTTTTTCATTAAACGTCACATCACCGGACTCGACTTCCGCGCGACCGCTGATTATCGGTTGATTGGGCGTGCCGGTAACATCCAAATTCGGGTTGATTTCTAAGTAAGCAAGATTATTGTCCACCACAAAGGGGTTACGGCGCCTGACAGCAATATCAAGCGCCAGATTTTTTACAAAGGGCAGGGTGATTTGCGGACGCGCTGTTGTGATTTCCCGTTTTTTATTTTGAGTTGATTTTGCTATTTTAAGCAGACTGAGATCTACATCCTGATAATAAGTTCCATCTAAAATGACCACTTCACCTGTAAGACCGGATTTTTCAGGGGTTCCCTGGAAATGTAAATCGGTATTCAAGTTGATGTCCAGCAGATCAGCGATATGAATCGGCAGGGCATTGGTGTTTAACATCAGATCTGCGCGTACAGGTTTATATTTCTCCAAATCAACCTGGCCATCCAGATCAAAACGACCTTTATCCATCCGTCCGCTGATATGATCAAATATGACTGAATCCGGCGTGACCTCAATGCGACCGTTGAGGCGACGGATACGCTGCATCAGTCCGGGAACGGTGAATCCGATCTTTTCCAGCTCGACTTCCGCACGGATATCAGGTTGCGCCATAGCACCGTCTGCCGTGGCCTGAATAATCAGATTCCCTTGCGCATCGGGTATCGCATCCGTAAAATGGTTTATCATCTCAATCGGTAATTCGCCTTCGACCCGCAGGTCAACAGTTTCGCCAATTTGGCTGCGTCCTTGAACCGTCAGGCGTCCTTTATCAAGAATTTTCAATGTGGAACCGGGAATTACAATGCTGTTATCTTCAAAGCGGACTTGCAGATCGTGAGAAACGATCATATCAGGTCTCTTAAATCCCAGCCGGATATCGGTAAATGCGGCTTTTCCACGAATTTGATCAATGGCGTCAGCCTTGCCCTGTAATTCGATACGACCCGTTATCATGCCATTAAAGTCGGGTTGGCTGGCAATTTTGAAATAAGGCTCCAAGTCGGTCTGATCAAAGGCCAGTTGCGCCTGAAACGTTTTTTGTTTCAGATGATAGGAGGCATTAATGTCAAAATTGAGCTGGCCGTTTACCAGGGCCAGGTGATCTTGCAGGCCAAGATGTAACTCAAAATCATCCAGCAGTTTTTCTTTTATGAGTATATCGGTGAACCGAATATCCGCTTTGATCCCCGGATCGCTGAATTTACCTTCTCCCTCAATATCCAAAACAACCTGACCGCTGACAATATCCTGATGACTGAGCGCATCGATATGCGCCAAGTCAATCGGTCCTGATAAAAGATCAATCTTATAACCGCCTTTGTAATCAATCAGGCCGCTGGCATGTATCTTTTCACCGGCTGAGGGAACGATATCAAGCAGATGGATAATCACTTTTTCCAAATCAACATCTCCGACTATTTTAACTTCTTTGAGTTTCTGGACGCCTAAATCAAGTGATACCGCTTTCAAAGTTGTTTGGGGAAAATAAGGTTTTTTGAGACTGCCTTCAACCCGGCCGTCTAAAAACAGATCATCCGCCAGATAAACATCGTATCCGAAATGGCGTCCATGCAAAGACACTCGCGTCTTAAGATCATTCAGATTGCCTTGGGTGTTGATATGCCCATCAATACGGCCATGAAAAACAGGTGTTGGGACAAAATCGTTCAAAGCGATATTGCTGAGTTTGATCTCCAATGAAGATGGCATTACGGATGAAATTACAAAGGCATCTTCAAACAATTGAATTGAACCGGCGGCTTCAAGCGATGAATCCTGATTTAAGATATCCAATTGTGCAATTTTTAACAGGCCGTTTTTATTCAATTCGGCATTGAGTTCGAGATCACCGATGGCGAAATTATATAAACGGATCGCTTTGCCCGCCAGCGCGACTTTAAATGCCGGATGCGAGACGGCGCCACTGATATCAGCATCAAGTTTTATCCCCCCGGATATTTCCTTTAACCCAAGGAATGCAAGGCTTTTTTTCAGGTCGGCGGCGTCAAGAAAAACCTTTGCATTTAACCCTTCGGAAGACAAATCCCAGTGTCCCTGGGCATCCAGATTGAATTGATCTCCATGCACTTTTAACTGTTTGATGCGCAGGATTTGCTGTTTAAATTGCGCATCTGCCCGAAGGCGCCAATCGGTCGGCGCCCGGTTCGGATTAAGGGTCACTTGCCGAGCAGCAAGGTTTATCGATGCATCGGCGGTCAGGCGACCCGGTCTGACACCCTGGCCCTTGACGGAAATATCACCATTCACCGATCCCCGGACCGATCTATTAGCGGCGATGAGGTGCGCTATGTCAAAGTTGTCCGCATCAAGGGTCAAATCATAAGCAATGGTTTCCAGGTCGCCGGTTGGCGACATCAGATCGTTTTTAAAAAACGTTTTCAGATCGACCCAGCCGGTCAGGCAGATATCACCGGCTTTCTTCAATTCTGAAAATTTTGATTTTAAAGTAAGGTGCCGAAGATGAAACTTCAGGTCTTGCAGCGCGCAATCCAAGTGAGCGGCTTCTAAATGATAGCCGGCGATAATTCCGCCATCGTAGGCGAGTTGCAACTCAATTTCAGGATTGTTTAAACTTCCGCACATCGCCATATCAAGCTGCGAGTTTCCGGTCAGTTGTATTTTCGGTTTTAACAGGTCGCGCACCATCGTCAGTTCGGCAGCCATGGCAACGGTTAGGTCAAAAAAAGGCGTCTCCAGGGGATCTTGAACAGAACCCCTGATCGCTAATTGGCTGCCACAGGCGACCACTGCAAATTCATTCAGAAGGAAGCGTTCTTGACTAAAAACAGCATCCAACCGCAATATGTCCAGCGGGATATCGACGTCGGCAAGAACCATGTGTGCTTTATTGATATTCAATTTCAGACTGGCCTGTTTTTGTCTGAAATTGGCATCCGATGTGAGATGTATATCATCCAACCGAGTTATATTTCCAGCAACGTCTATTTGGGTTTCCGCCACGTTCAATTTTAGAATCGCCTGTTGCCGTTCAAAATCCACATCGGCATTCAGCCGGATATCTTCAATGTAGGTCTCAATACCGGCAAGCGCTATGCGCGTTTCACCGATCTGCAATCCCAGGTCGGCCTGAAGCTGATTCTCTTTGGCGGCACCACTTTGGGCGAAGAATTTGATTTGCCCGATTTGGCCTTTGACACGGGCGATATCTGTTTGAACGCCGCTGATCTCCATTTTCAGATTGATTTGCTTTCGGTCAAGGTTGCCATCCGCTGTGAGACTGATTCCTTGCACCTTCACAGAAACCCGTTGTTGCGCTGACGATGCGGCTTCTTTCTGATAATTGACGACGCCATCAGTGAGTTCAAACGTGTTGATAACGATATTAAACGGAAGTTTTCCGCTTTTTTGTTTTTCCTGGGTTGGCGCGCCTGATGGAAAGGCGTTTAACAGACCCAGGCGACCCGTTTTATCAAAGTGCAGATTCACATGGGGTTTTTTTATTTTAAGGGAAGCGACCTTCAACTCTTTGCGCAACAGCGCGGACACATCCAACGCCAGCGTCAGACCGTCAATAGTTGCCAGCGGTTTACCTGCCGGATCGGCAAGCGCTATTTGGCGAAGTTCCAGGCGGCCCTCTGACAAAGCAATATCCATCATCGGGCATGCGACTGAACCGGGGATCGCTGAGTTGATTTGGGCTAGAAGAAAAGTGCGGGCATGATCGGTTTTTAAATAGCTCAATGCGCTGAACGCCAATATCAACATCAGCACAAAACCGATTCCCAAACCGCTAAAAATGCGTTTGACCACTTTAGACATAAAAACCTTTCGAACATTGGGCTGCCATCAGACATGACGGTGCATTGCTTCTCATA
>JAOZRC010000504.1 GCA_029940345.1 Desulfobacterales bacterium | reverse complement strand
GATTTCAGCAAAGCGGTCAAAACCGACCGGCATGTGTACGATTATGTGTTCACCGATTCCAAAAATGAAAAAGTCTTTGTCCAGGAGTTGGACAAAAGCGCCGAAGTGATCGTTTACGCCAAACTGCCTCGCAATTTCCACATCCCCACGCCAGTGGGGAATTACAATCCCGACTGGGCCGTGGCGTTTAAAGCCGGTGCCGTCAAACACATTTACTTTATCGCCGAAACCAAAGGCTCCATGTCGTCTATGGAACTCAGAAAAATAGAAAAATGCAAGATTGATTGCGCTCGTAAATTCTTTGCTGGCGTTACTTCCGAACAGGTGAAGTATGATGTGGTTGACAGTTATGCTAAGTTGATGGAATTGGTTAGGTGAGCATTGGCAGTTGATATGTGAAATATTAAATGAATAGGTATGGTGCCCCCGATGGTAGGTATGGCGTCCCCCGATTGATAAAATTAAGCATGGGCATAAGAGAGATTCAGATTAGCTTTCCTTTGTTTCTTGGGACGTATTATAATATCTATATCCTGATCTAAGGCACACAAAAAAGAAAATAAACGTTCCATTGAAAAACTGTCAAGTTTACCATTTTGAAGAGCAGATATTTTGAGTTGGCTAACTTTTAAGATAGCACCGGCTTCTTTTTGCGTTAATTTTCTTTCCTCAATAATATCGTAAAGCATTGAAGCTATTTTAGCTTTTGCAAGCCGTTCTTCCAGATTATCTAATCCTAAATCTTTGAAAACATTACCCGAACCTTTTTTTAATTTTATATTATTCTTCATTTCTTTCCTCCAGAGCTAACATTTGTGCCTTATGAAGCCTTTTTCCAATAAGTTTGATATCCCGCTTAGGAGTTTTGATACTCTTTTTTTCTGATTATACTCATGAAGGCCATAATTGGTGATTTTATATTTGATCAATGCCTTAATTCATAGGCTTAAGACATATTTCAAAATCACCAATTATGACCGTGCCAAGTATATAACGGTTTTGGGGGAGACTACGATATTCTCCCAAACATGCAAAAAACTGGTTATGCACATTTTTAGTCGGGGCAAGGTGAATCGTGAGAGACCATCAACCTTATTTCAGTTTTTAAACCTTAGTAGAATATGAAAATATAACAGACCTTAAACCTTATTACCTTATCAGTTACCGCCATTTCGTTATGAAACAGGATATTTTACACAAAAATAAGGTAATAAGGTAAAGGATAGGTCAGTATGTTAGCTACTAAGGTTTTAAATTCTAAAATAACGTTTGACAGTTACCGGTAATCTAGCAAAGCAGTATTAGGTAAGTGGAAATAAATAATATACCCCTATTGCGCCGGATTCAGGCTCGTATTCAAGGCGCGGTAAGGAGTGCATATTGGTTATATTCGCTCCTTGCCGCAACGCAGAAGACGAGTCTGAAGACAAACAAGATTGGTAAATTATTTATTTCCACTTACCTTATGTTCATATGTTTATTGGTTATTATTTCAATGAACCATCTTGCTCCGATACGGGCTGACCAGCGTAGCGCTTCCGGATTCCGGCATAACCATGGAAAAACGCACGATTGATGTTTCGGGGGGGTTCATCTGGACGGATAACAAGCCCATGTCGATATCCTCAAAGAATAGCATTACTGCGATTCTTCCTTCAATAAAACAGGTTCCGTGATAAAAGGATGTTTCAGGATATTTCAATATCATCGTATGGGTGAGCGTTATCTTTCTCCGGAACACTTGTTCCGCCACAAAGGCAATCGATTTTTTCAGCAGCGCATTTTTGGCCTTTTTACTCCTTTTCATGAATTCTTGGTTTTCCCCTAAACAGTCGAAAAAATAATCCTGGATTTCACTAAATTTCTCGCTCGCTACCAGTTTTTCTTTCAAAATCGATAGTTCGTGCGTGAATTTGCCGGCTGCCGCGCCGGCGGACTGGCTTTTGCCCTTGCTCGTTTGCTTCTTTTTCATAATGGCTCCCGATTCTTTGATGCAGGTAATTTGTTCAATTTGGTAAAGGCCTGTCCATTAAAAATAGCTGAATCTTAACCTTTTCATCGTGTATCTTCTTTTAGGATTATTTTGCCATCCACTGTTCATCCGCACTCCACGCCATCCGATTTTCACGCATACAGTCCATCGCATCACTGGTGAATCCGGCCTTGCAAAAAACGAGCAGCAGCGCCTTGTCAACGTGTTCAAGCCGCATCAATTCATCTGCTTTGGCCTTAAATTCTAAGACTTCCTTTTTTGAAAACTTGGGTTTGCGGCGGTTTTTGACTTCACCGATCAAACCGTAACCATCCTCTTTGGCGCGGGCGAAAATATCCACCTGGATATCCGCTTTATAAATCGGTGAGGCCGACCATGACCACACGCTGGCATATTCGACAAAGCAGAAATCATCCGGCTGATTGCACAACATGGACTTGAAAAGATCATTTTCTTTATAGGCCCGCCGGGCCAGTTTGCGGATAATGACAAATTCGGCATACTTGCCTTTGAAATGGTTGTATTCACCGGACAGGCTATTGTATTTACGCCGGATATCTTCTGACAGCGCTTTATAATCCCGTGTGATTTCAGACGGATCGAACGCTTCGATGTCATCGGCATACTGCCCGCGGAACACTTTGTCAAAAATATTGTCCTGCACGCCCTGGTAGTAAAAGTTGCTGCGCCCCCTTTGGATAATGTCTGTTTTGATCAGTGCCCTCATTTTTTTTTCCAGATCGTAATCATCCATATCCGGTACGATTTTTTCGCGTATTTCTTTGCGGCCCACCGGTCGCTCACGGTGCTTGCTCAGGTACAGGACAATATTTTTGGCGTTTTTTTCATTGATACGATCAAATGCTGATGCGATATACTCCATCCATGTCTCACGGATATCGCCGCGTTCATCCAGCGTCTCATATTCAAGAACAGCTAAAACACCTTCAGGCGTGGTCAGATCCTTATCCGGGCACTCGGATTGCATCAACGCCGATATATAAAACGGGTTGCCTTCCGAAAGCGAAGCTATCAGATGAATCGTTTCCGGTGTTACCGCTGTTTTTTCGATCTCCGAATATCTTAGAATCGTTTCGGTCGTTTCAGACTCCGGCATATTGTCCAGCCTACCAAGCTTGAAGCGCGCCGGCATTTTACGCAGATCAGACATCAACCATCCCACCCAGCTTCCTGAAACCAAAAGCGGTGCATTTTTGTATTCCGCTGTACTCATGTAAGCTTGGGCAAAATCATCAATAAGATATTGCATATTCTTGTCACGGTAGATTTTGCGGTTCAGATATTGAAACTCATCAATAATCTGCACCACACGCATATCGTCGCGTTGGGCCAGACCGCGCGGAAAATCACGCACGAATGTCCAAAAAAGATCGACACTTTCCCGTTCTGCAAACCAGTTTAGCGCTTCGATCGGAGGCACTAGAAAGTCGAAGCCTTCCCGCCGCGCGATATCAATTGCATCCGGAACTTTTTTCGGTGCGTCATCGGACAAATAGATCGGCTGGCGGCTTCTGAATGCAATATAATGATATACGAAGGTTAAAAAGAAATCCTGGCAGAATTCCACAGACCACTGTTTCGATTCTTTAACCTCATAATAAAAAGGAATCACCTGATCATTTTTATCAAAAACAATATTGAACAGCCGCTGTAAAACAGCGGTTTTGCCGGTCTTACGCCGCGCTAACAACGACCGGCTTTTAGACAATTCACCTTTAATGCCTTCCACCCAATTTAAAAGGAAGGCCAGCTCTTTTTTCCGGCCGGTAAACAGATCCGGATTGCCGATTTTTTCTTTCAGATATATTTTCATGATCGAATCCTTATTCGGACGTTTGAAGTGTGAAGTTACAAGCAGGTTTATAATATGTTGAAATCATCAAAGCCGATTTACTACAAATCTTTCGCTGGCAAGCTGTGAAGCTCACGCACTCCGCTGAACCAGATTATTTTGCCATCCACTGCTCATCAGCACTCCAGGCCATCCGGTTTTCACGCAAGCAGTCCATCGCATCACTGGTGAATCCGGCCTTGCAAAAAACGAGCAGCAGCGCCTTGTCAACGTGTTCAAGCCGCATCAATTCATCTGCTTTGGCCTTAAATTCTAAGACTTCCTTTTTTGAAAACTTGGGTTTGCGGCGGTTTTTGACTTCACCGATCAAACCGTAACCATCCTCTTTGGCGCGGGCGAAAATATCCACCTGGATATCCGCTTTATAAATCGGTGAGGCCGACCATGACCACACGCTGGCATATTCGACAAAGCAGAAATCATCCGGCTGATTGCACAACATGGACTTGAAAAGATCATTTTCTTTATAGGCCCGCCGGGCCAGTTTGCGGATAATGACAAATTCGGCATACTTGCCTTTGAAATGGTTGTATTCACCGGACAGGCTATTGTATTTACGCCGGATATCTTCTGACAGCGCTTTATAATCCCGTGTGATTTCAGACGGATCGAACGCTTCGATGTCATCGGCATACTGCCCGCGGAACACTTTGTCAAAAA
>JAOZRC010000503.1 GCA_029940345.1 Desulfobacterales bacterium | reverse complement strand
TCAGATAAAAAAGGATTGATAAAAATCCCTTCTTACCTGAAATCCTTGTAGTTATCAGAATCTGAATGTCTATATCAGGCTGGTAAGATAATCGGCAACCTGTTGGGAGCCATTAATTGACGATCGGATTCTTCGTGGCAATGCCAATAGATCATCAACACATGAAATCCATTGGCCGTTTTCAAATTCATCCGCATCAATTGCCATGCCGCTCATATTTTTGGCAATGTAGCCCACCAACTGCTTTGATTCACGGAACCTAGGGCGAGGGATATAGCCAAAGGGGATTCCGGCAGAATAGACCTCGGCCAGCGTGCTATACCCTACCTTGCCGATCACCGCATCACAGGCTTGCACCAAATCAGGATGATACACATCGGCGTCAAAGGGAAAACAGATAACATTTCTATTCATCGTTAAAGATTCAGTTCCACCCGGAATAATAAAGGTAATATGGCTTTGATGCCGCAACAGATCAATAAAACAGTTTCGCGTAGGTATGCCACCCATGGTGATCAGAACCATCGGGCGGTCAGAATCAATATGAAAACGCTTGCGAATAGCAGCCGATGACGATCTCAACGCGCGGCTAACCGGCGAGGTGCGCAGCGCCGTTTTTTGTGGAAAGCAGACCGGTTCGGTTTGAATATGATGATCCGCATCCGCAAAAATGTCCTGTAAATATTTTGCAAAATCAATAAACAGGGGTTTGCTATCCTGATATTGCCGGTAAATCCAATCCCATGTGAAATTTTCAACCAAAACGGAAGGCGCACCGGCCTTACGAGCAACGGCAATCCCCAACGGCGCGATATCACTGACAACTACCTGGCATTTTAAACGATTTATGCGCTCCGCCAAGTGTGCTACCCAGGATGGTTCAAAAGGCAAAAAGCGATTCAACAGCTCAAGGGTTTTATCAATGTCTTCATGCAAGGATGATTTTTGCGCCATACCGATATCAGTCAGGCAGGCATGGTAATTAAATGGTGCTGAAAGTGAATTTTTAAAAAACCACAAGGGAACTTGGGTGAAAATTTGAAAACGAACTTCAGGGCGCTCTATCCACAAGGCATCCATCACCGCGGATGCGCGCGCCGCATGGCCAAAACCGTGGGGTGAGATAAAAAAAGCGATTGAAATATCAGACGGTTTCTTAGAATGGGAAGGCATGGTTATTTGGGCTTGATCATTGTTTCGGCCATTTTGAATTTCGGTTGCAATGTACCGCATTCTTTCAGATTGCGCCAGGTAGGAGTCGCGGAGTGATGACGCAGCCTAAAAAAAACGGTAAAATCTGGCAGATGGCCGAAGTTATGACCAAGCCCCATTAACCGACAGTCTTGAATTACACAAAATGGCATCTGTAAATAAGTCAATACTTACATGTGTTTTATTCAACCGCAGAAAAAAAACTGGCCTTAAAAAATTCCCGATTCAACCGGGCGATATTCACAATTGAGATCTCTTTGGGGCAAACCGCTTCACACTCTTTTTCATTGGAACAGTTGCCAAACCCGCACTGATCCATCGTATTAACCATCGACCAGGCCCTTTGCGCCGCTTCGGGTTTTCCTTGAGGCAGCAGTGCCAGTTGCGACACTTTGGCACTGACAAACAACATGGCGGAACTGTTGGGACAGGCGGCCACACATGCGCCGCATCCGATGCACGCGGCCGCATCCATAGCTTTATCAGCGATCTCCTGGGAAATCGGAATGGCATTGGCATCGGGCGCGCCGCCGGCGTTCATGGACACATAGCCGCCCGACTGGATAATTTTATCAAAAGCGCTGCGATCGACAATCAGGTCTTTAATAATCGGGAAGGCGCGTGAACGCCACGGCTCCACCACAATAGTCGCGCCGTTTTTAAATTTGCGCATATGCAACTGGCAAAGCGTCATGGCTTTTTCCGGTCCGTGGGCATGCCCATTGATGACCGCGCCGCACATGCCGCAAATGCCCTCGCGGCAGTCATTATCGAATTCGACAGGTTCGCGGCCGGTCAGTGTCAGGTCTTCGTTGACCACATCCAGCATTTCCAGGAAAGACATGTGCGTAGAGATATTTTTAACCTCAATCGTTTCCAGGCGGCCTTTAACGTCAGCACCTTTTTGACGCCATACTTTTAATGTGATATTAATGGTATCATTTTCCTGCATTACTTATAACTCCTTTGCGTCAAGGCAACATTTTCAAAAACAAGCGGCTCTTTGTGTGACTCCGGGGAGTTTCCTGAGCCTTTATACTCCCATGCCGCCACATGGCAATACTCGTCATCAATGCGCAACGCTTCGCCTTCCTCGGTTTTTGACTCTTCACGGAAATGTCCGCCACAGGATTCTTTGCGGTCGAGCGCATCCGTCACCATCACTTCGGCAAATTCAAGAAAATCGGCCAGTCGTCCCGCTTTTTGGAGGCTGAGATTATACTCGCAGGCCGATCCCGGCACCAGGACATTTTCCCAAAATTCGGATTGAAGTTCCTTAATGTGGTGTAAAGCCAGGGTCAATCCGGCTTCATTGCGCGCCATCCCACAATGATTCCACATCAGCAGGCCCAGTTCACGATGGATTTCATCAACGGTGCGCTTGCCTTTGATATCAAGGAACCGCTTAATGCGTGTGTCAATGGCATTTTCAGCCTCTTTAAAGGCCGGGTGATCAGTCGTGGCGGATGGGCGCGTTGTTCCGGCCAGATAAGGACCGATGGTGTAAGGCAGTACGAAATAGCCATCGGCCAATCCCTGCATCAGCGCACTGGCTCCCAAACGGTTGGCGCCATGATCGGAGAAGTTGGCTTCGCCAATGACAAACAGGCCCGGTATGTTGCTCATCAGGTCATAATCCACCCACAACCCGCCCATGGTATAATGAGAGGCGGGATAGATCATCATCGGTGTTTTGTAAGGATCATCATCAGCAATATTTTCGTACATGTCAAACAGGTTGCCATATTTTTTGGCAATGACCTCTTTTCCGTCTCTTTGGATGGCATCATTGAAATCAAGATACACCGCATAACCGGTGGGGCCGACGCCATTGCCGTGGTCACATTGCTCTTTGGCGTTGCGTGAGGCCACATCCCGGGGCACCAGGTTGCCGAAGCTAGGATATTTCACCTCCAGATAGTAGTTACGCTCGTTTTCCGGAATTGTGTTAGGCGGCCGTTTATCACCCGGTTTTTGAGGAACCCAGACGCGACCGTCGTTGCGCAGACTTTCGCTCATCAATGTCAGTTTCGACTGAAAGTCGCCACTATGCGGAATGCAAGTGGGGTGAATCTGGGTGAAACATGGGTTTGCAAAAAAGGCGCCTTTGCGATACGCTTGCATGGCAGCCCCCACATTACACGAAGTGGCATTGGTTGAGAGATAAAAAATATTCCCATAACCGCCGGTGGCTAAAACAACGGCATCGGCAATATGGTTTTCATATTCACCGTTCACCAAATTGCGGGCAATGATACCGCGCGCCTGCCCGTCAATCAAAACCAAATCGGACATTTCGCGACGTGGGAACAATTGCACTTTACCGGCTGCGATTTGACGTGACAAGGAGCTGTATGCGCCCAAAAGCAATTGCTGTCCGGTCTGACCCCGCGCATAAAACGTTCGTGACACCTGGGCGCCGCCAAAGCTGCGATTATCTAAAAGACCGCCGTAATCCCGTGCGAAGGGTACGCCCTGGGCAACGCATTGGTCAATGATGTTGGTGCTTAATTGGGCCAACCGATAGGTGTTGGCTTCGCGTGAGCGATAATCGCCGCCTTTGATTGTGTCATAAAATAAGCGCCAGGTGCTGTCGCCGTCATTGGGGTAGTTCTTGGCCGCGTTGATACCGCCTTGAGCGGCAATACTGTGGGCGCGGCGCGGGCTATCCTGAATACAAAAACATTTAACATTGTAACCTAATTCCGCCAGTGTTGCGGCCGCGGATGATCCCGCCAGGCCACTTCCGACAACGATAATATGATATTTTCGTTTGTTTGCGGGATTCACCAGTTTAATTTCGGAACGATAGCGGTCCCATTTTTCCGTGAGCGGTCCTCCCGGAATTTTACCATCTGGTTGCATGGACGCCTCCGTTTTGAAGTGTAAAGTTTGAAGTGTAAAAATTTTTCATAACATGTTAGCCTGATTCTCTATGGCGTAGAAACTGATTAAATTACAACAATATTTATAAATTTAAGTAAGTTACGAGAAATTATGAATGATAAATTAGTAGATAAATAGGCATCCTTCATTTGTCGGTTAACAATTAGGTTGTCATAAAGAATTGAGAACCAGGAATGGACACTATTGAACACTAATAAAAATAAATCATTCGTGTTTATTAGTGGTTCAAAAAAGTGTAAACTACTTTCAGCCTGATATGAAGGATGCCGATAAATACTGATATTACCTTTTTTCGGGGAACTTTTCGCGTTCCGAATTGTCTAAAGAACTTAAAGAAAAAGAATAGACAGAGTGTACATCTATTTCGTCCCTACGGGACTTATCGTATTTGTAAGCCTCTGTCTCTATAGATA
>JAOZRC010000502.1 GCA_029940345.1 Desulfobacterales bacterium | reverse complement strand
TTGCGTCACAGCATCGCAAACTGTGGTTTGCACTCCGGAATGGGGAAGTTATTTCTTCCCCGTTCCTAAGCTGACGCGGGACAGCTTTCCGCGTTACACCCTCACGCACGGTTGTGATCATGTAGAGCGGAAAGCCGTTCAGATGTTCAGCTCAGGGAAGAGTAAACGGTTACATCCAGAGGGGTGCATTCCCGAAATGGCAGAAATCAGATAATTTCGAAGGTGACAATATTGATTCGATCTAAAATATCAGACAGTTATAACAGTCAATGATGATTAATGTAAAAAAAAGCCCTGAAAGGGCGAACTTTTAAAGCCCAGGGCATCGCCCTGGGACCGTTATTATGTGACCATTAGCCCTGAAAGGGCGGGCTAGTGAAAAAAGGCAGTGGAAAGATCGCTATCCCGCCCTTTCAGGGCTGATAATAAAATATATCCAGAACCAGGGCTTCAGTAGTACGCGCTTTCAGCGCTAACCTTATAGGTCGAAATTTTTCTGCCATTTTGGGAATGCACCCCATCCGGAGTTGTCGGAAATCGCTCAACAACTCAACATAGGATGCGTGCGTCTCATGTATTGGCATGATATTTGCAATAGTATTTGAGGACGTTTGAAGACGATAGAAAGCGGAGTGCAAACTTCAGTTTGCGGCTATTCAATGGAAAAGCCAAAATCAGACTACATTAAGGCGGAAAGATGACCATGCCCAACCTGATCATTCAATGGATTTATATTATCGGATATAAATTGGGCTTGTTTTTTTGGCGCATATTTAAGCCACTAAGTAGTGGGGTGTATATTGCGGTGTGGTGTAAAAATAAAGTCCTGCTGATTAAGAACTCATACAAAAACGATTACACCCTGCCTTCCGGTGGAATTAAAAAAGGCGAGCGTCCAAATATCGCCGCAGCAAGAGAACTTTTTGAAGAAGTTAATATTAAGGTCAATCCGGATGAATTGAAATTTATAGGTGCTTATTTAAATCGGTATGAGTACAAGAGGGACACAATCAATTTATTTGAAATTCATTTTAAGAGCGAACCGGCTTTTAAGGTGGACAACCGCGAAGTTATCTGGGCCGCTTTTATCGATTCAGCCGATGTCATGCGCTTTCAATTGTTCCCCACCGTGCGTATGTATTTACAAAAATATCTAAACGAGAATTTTTAGAGCCTATTTGGAAAGTCGTAATCGAAGCGAAAAAGTGTGAGAGCGAGGGCTTATTTTCACAAATTTTAAGGGAATAGCCGCCCTATTGCCATAAAATTTGCGGAAATCAGAACCGTTCTCACGCTTTTGCAGCCGATTTAAGATTTTTTCAAACAGGCTCTTGCCATTAAACTATCAGTAAGCCCCGCGTCCGAATAACACCGCTTTTATCGTACGCAGCAAAATAATCATATCCAGCCTGAGACTCTGGCTCTCAATATAATCACTATCCAATTTCAACTGCCCTTCAAATGGAATATCCCCACGACCGCTAACTTGCCATATACATGTCAAACCGGGTATTACATCCAGCCGTCTACGGTCTGCGAGTTTATACTGGGTGACTTCACGGGGTAACGGCGGACGGGGGCCGACCAGCGTCATATCGCCTTTCAACACATTTAACAATTGGGGCAATTCATCAATGCTGAACCTGCGGATAATTCGACCAATCCTGGTGATACGAGGATCATTTTTCAGTTTAAACGTTCGTGTATCCTGATGATGACTCTGATTCAAAAGCGGTTCCAAGATACTATCTGCATTTATCACCATTGAGCGAAATTTGGGAAAGGGGAATTCCTTACCCCATTTTCCGACCCGTGTTTGCCAGTAAAGAATCGGGCCGCCATCAGTTAATTTAATTGCGATTGCCACGATGAGAAAAAACGGTGTCATCGTGATAAGCAAGAAAATTGAAACACCGATATCAATAGCGCGCTTAACAAAGTTAGCCGCACCCACAGTAAAAGACCAGGCATATTTTTTGCGCCAGTAACGAAAACGTGCCGCCGGTGCTTTCACACTACTGGCGCGCCCGTAGCGATTGTAGAGTTCCTCTATCATTTCAACCCGATAGCTGCTGTTTATATCACTATCTGTCATTTCGGTTGCTCATCATACGCTTTACTTTGTTTCCATCACCCATACACCATCCCATTCATTCGAAGGCGGATTTTCAAGATAACACTGGCATCTGCTAAAAAATAGCTTTGAAACACTGTCACCGGGATTTAAATTAAGGGCATCGCTAAAATTGTTACTGGCTTTAAGCCAATGATTGTTTCGATAGTGCTTTAAACCGACGTCAAATAATTCAAGAACATCATCCATGTTTGGAAACGACTGCTCATCATGATAATCCAATATCTGGTAAATTGCAACGGGTTCGGTTTTGCCCTTAACCCGGATCAGGTCGATTTCACGCAACGTATAATTGCCGTTTAGCCCCTGTCGCGTGGATTCACTGATAATAATATTGGTTCCATAGATTTTATTGACACTCTCCAGCCGCGCGGCCAGATTAACGCCGTCGCCGATCACAGTGTAGTCCATCCGTTTAATTGACCCAATATTACCGGATAATATTTCGTTGCTGTTAATACCGATGCCGATTTTGATTGTTTCCAGGGCGAGCTGTTTTCTTTTCCGGTTAAACTTTTTAAGCGCATTGAGCATATCAATCGCTGTGCGCACAGAACGATCGGCATCTTCACCTGTGCTGAAAGGGGCTCCGAATACGGCCATAATCGCATCACCGATATATTTATCCAGGGTGCCTTCATAAGTGAATATAATATCCACCATAATGCTAAAATATTCATTTAACAATGCAACCGTTTCTTTGGGGCCAATTTTTTCGCTAATTCCGGTAAAATTACGAATATCGGTGAACATCACCGTGGCATCCTGTATTTGGCCGCCTAAAACGCCTTCACCCTCTTCCAGGAGTCGGTCCGCCACTTCTTTGGTCATATAGCGTGCAATCGCGCTGCGCAGTCGTTGTTCGTTGGTAATATCTTCCAGCACAAGTAAAACACCGGCTAAATTGACATCCGCATTGGGCAGTGGAACAACCGTCAGATTTACCGGAATGGTCGTTCCATCTGGTAATAACAGATCAGTGTCCATTGTTTGTTCAAGAGTTTCGGTGTCCATCACTTTGTTAATTTTTTTCATCACCCATTGATTTTTTTGAGTAAAAATGGCTTTAATAGCCCTTTGCGCGGAACCGTCCGCTATTCCTTCCAAATCCTGGCCGATAAGTCGCGCTGCCGCAACGTTGATTTTGACAATATCCCTGTTAGCGTTCAGTGTTATGATGCCGCCATGCATACTTTCCAGCATGCTTTCATTATAATTGCGCATGGCCAGAATATCTTCAAATAGCTTGGCATTTTCAAGAGCAATGGATGCTTGCGCTGAAAATGCTTTGAGACGCCGTTCATCAATTTCGGCAAACGGACCGCCGCGCTTGTTTAGCACTTGGGTGACGCCGATGGTCTTGCCGTTTTTGTTTTTTACCGGCATACAAAGGATCGAACGAGTGCGATAGCCTGTTTTTTTATCAAATGCGGGATTAAAACGATCATCCGCATACGCATCGGGAATATTTACGGTTTGACCAGATGTGAAAACTGATCCCGCGATGCCAAGATGGTTAGGGAACCGGATTTCCTCGGTTTCCATCCCTTGGGCCACTTGAGACCAAAGTTCACCGGTGGTTTCATCCGCCAAAAAAAGAGTACAACGATCAGCAGAAAGCAATTCGCTGGTGGTGTTCATTATTTTTTCAAGTAATTTCATCAGGTTCAGTTCAAATGACAGTTCGGTCGTCATTTCCAGCAGTTGAACTTCCTCCTCCTTCGCTTTCATCAACGCTTCGGTGCGTACTTCAACCAAATTTTCCAAATGATCCCGATGGCGCTTCATCTCCATTTGGGTGTGAACTCTGCTTTGAACGACCATGGAACTGAAAGGTTTGGTGATATAATCTGCCGCACCGAGTTTAAACCCTAGCGTTTCATCTTGAGTTTCATTTTTGGCTGTGATAAAAATCACGGGAATATTATGAGTGCCCGGATTCGCTTTTAACCTTCGGCAGACTTCATAGCCGTCAATTTCCGGCATCATAATATCTAACAAAATTAAGTCCGGCGCCTGTTCTGACATTGCCAACCGTAGCGCCTCGCGCCCGTCTGTGGCAACACTGACTTCGTACTCCTGTTTCACGATTTCCAAAAGAAGTTTAATATTGATCGGTTCATCGTCTACGATCAATATTCTTTGTTTGCTTAGTTTGGTACTCATATTTTATTTATCGCATTCTGATTTTTGTTTTTCTATAGCACACACACGCCGAAACTCGCGCCCCGTTATTCCGTAAAACTGAAATATGATTGGTATAAGTGATAAAAAGTCCAATATACTTAGAGAGGCCATAATTGGTGAGTTTTTAATTTTATTCAAATCTAATGGCATAGGTTTCAGTGTTCAGGTTGCAGTGTTCAACAACAACGCCCCTGTGCCCGACACCCGACACC
>JAOZRC010000501.1 GCA_029940345.1 Desulfobacterales bacterium | reverse complement strand
GGTCGAAAATTTTTGGCCGAGTACTCAATCAATCACTCCCAGTTTGTGCCCCACCTCGACAAACGCGTCAATTGCCTTGTTAAGATGCGCCTTTTTATGGGCGGCGGATATCTGTGTTCTGATCCGGGCCTTTCCTTGGGGTACGACCGGAAAGCTGAAACCGATGACATAAATGCCTTTTTCAAGCAGGCTGGCGGACATCTTTTGGGCAAGAACCGCATCACCCAGCATTACCGGGATGATGGGGTGCTCCCCCGGAACAAGGTCAAACCCCGATGTTTCCAGTCCCTCACGAAAATAGCGGCTGTTTTCATGCAGACTTTCTCTCAGTTCCGAGCCGGATTCGAGCATATCCAGAACCGCAATCGATGTGGCTGCGATCACGGGAGCCAGGGTGTTGGAAAAAAGGTATGGCCTGGAACGCTGCCTGAGCCATTCTATAATCTCTTTTTTTCCTGTGGTGTACCCGCCCGATGCTCCGCCCAGCGCCTTGCCCAGGGTGCCGGTTATAATATCCACCCGATTGATCACATCGCAATACTCGTGGGTTCCCCTGCCGTTTTTGCCGATAAAGCCCACGGCATGGGAATCATCCACCATGACCAAGGCGTCGTATCGATCTGCCAGATCGCAGATCATACTTAGGTTTGCGATGATCCCGTCCATTGAAAAGACGCCATCTGTAGCTATCAGGCGGAACCTGCAATCAGCGGCCGCCTTCAACTGGCTTTCAAGGTCATCCATATCATTGTTTTTATAGCGAAACCGCTTGGCCTTGCACAACCTGACGCCGTCGATGATACTCGCATGGTTCAAAGAATCGCTGATAACCGCGTCTTTGACTCCGAGCAGGGTTTCGAAAAGCCCCCCGTTGGCGTCAAAACAGGAACTGTATAAAATGGTGTCTTGGGTGTGCAAAAACTTGCTTATCCGGGCTTCCAACAGTTTGTGGACCGTCTGGGTGCCGCAAATGAATCTGACCGATGACATGCCGAACCCGTAACGCTCCAGCGCTGTCCTGGCCGTTTCGATCAACTTGGGATGATTGGCAAGGCCAAGGTAATTATTGGCGCAGAAATTTAACACCTCCTGGCCATCCTGATTATGAATAGCGGCCTGAACACGAATAGCGGCCTGCTGGGGAGATTCGATAATTCGTTCATCCTTGAAAAGGCCGGTTTCCCGCAATCTATCCGTCTGTTTATTCAAGTGTTTTAATATGGCTTGGCGCATCGCTTTTTTCCTCCTTATCATGTATGTAAAATTTGGATGAACTATATTAATTATATGGTGTTGAGTCAAATCAATAATTTAAATTTTAAAATATGAATCCTTCGCTCCCATGCTCCCCCGTAATAATATTCTGCGGCTGAATTTAAAATTTCGTTGCGTTGGCTGAGTGTAGATGCTAAGTACTCGGTCAAAAGTTTTAGGGGAATAGTTTGCCCTATTGCCATGAAATTTGCTAAAATCAGAACCGTTCTCACGCTTTTTCAGCCGATTTGACACTTTTCAAACAGGCTCTTATATACAGAAAGACTTGCGTGAGCGCGCTTTTGGGCTGATTCCCATGTTTCGCTGTATCTGCTGGCATGGTTGTTAATAAAGAATGGAGAAATATGAATAAAAAATATGTTGTCCTGATTCCCGACGGTATGGCCGATGATTCCTTAGAGGAACTCGGCGGGCTTACACCACTTGAGGCGGCTGAAACGCCCAATATGGATGCGCTTGCCGCCAAGGGTCTGGTGGGACTTACGCGTAATGTGCCCGCTGGCATGCCCCCTGGAAGCGATGTCGCCATCATGTCGGTACTGGGTTACGATCCGGCTAAGTATCATACAGGGAGGGCTCCCCTGGAAGCGCCCTCCATAGGCGTCGAACTTACGGCTGACCAGGTCGCCTTTCGGATGAATTTTGTAACGATTGACCGGGGTAAAATGGTCGATTTCGCCGCCGGCCACATATCCGACCCTGAAGCGGCCGTCTTGGTTGAAGCCATCCAAAGCGTTTTAGGCTCAGACGAATTCAGGTTTTACCCCGGTGCTTCTTACCGCCATCTCATGGTGACGACCGACAGAGACCTTCTGGACATGCAGTGTACGCCGCCCCACGACATCACTGGGCAACCGATTGAAAACTATCTTCCCCAAGGGCCGCAAGCCAGGCGGCTGCTTGACATCGAAGACCGGGCTGCGCGTATTCTCAATGACCATGAAATCAACGTACAGCGCAAAGCGGCAGGGAAAAATCCGGCCAACCGGATATGGCTCTGGGGGCAGGGAACCCGGCCCCTGATGCCGCTTTTTAAAGATGTGTTCGGAATCAGCGGTGGCATCATCAGCGCTGTGCCGCTTTTGCAGAGCCTGGCGGTATATCTCGGACTAAAACAGATTGAGGTGGATGGCATCACGGGCTATTTAGACACCAACTACATAGGTAAGGGCGATGCCGCTGTGGAAGCGCTCGCAACGTCTGACTTTGTGTGCATACATGTGGAAGCTCCGGATGAAGCGGGGCACAGTGGTGACTGGCAGGCCAAAATCGAGGCTATCGAACGAATTGATCAGGATGTGCTGGGAACTGTTATCAAAGGTCTTAAACACTATGATGAGTGGCGCATTTTAGTTTTGGCGGATCATCCTACCCCGGTTGCCATTCGTACGCACACCCGGGATGCGGTCCCGTTCCTGCTGTGCGGTTACGGCATCGAACCGGACGGAATAAATAAAATGGGGGAATCCCACGCCCGCACCTCCGGCGTTTTGATAGATAAAGGCCACACGCTGATTAAACGGCTGTTTGAAAAATAATCTCTTTTAGGGGCTTGATAGGTTGTGAAGATGTTAATGCCTACGCATGGCTTTTTTGGCATCCTTCATCCAATAAGTTCTAAAGAATCTGGCTTAAAAACAATTTGGTGCGGTCATGGGTCGGATTCTCGAAAAAATGTTCCGGTGTGCCCACTTCAACGATCGCGCCGGCATCCATGAAAATGACGTTATCAGCCACCTCTTTGGCAAAGCCCATTTCATGGGTGACCACCACCATTGTCATACCCTCCTGTGCCAGATTTTTCATGACATCCAACACTTCACCGATCATTTCGGGGTCCAGGGCGGATGTGGGCTCATCAAACAGCATCACTTTGGGGTCCATCGCCAAGGCGCGGGCAATGGCCACCCGCTGCTGCTGTCCGCCGGATAACTGATCCGGATAGACCTCAGCTTTGTCTTGAATACCGACTTTATTCAGCAGCATCATCGTCTTTTCATTGGCCTCCGCTTTAGACCTTTTACGAACCACCCGCTGGGCTAAATTAACGTTATCAAAAACCGTTTTATGGGGAAACAGGTTGAAACTCTGAAACACCATGCCGACTTCGGCGCGAACTTTATTAATATCGGTTTTGGGATCAAGAATATCAATGCCGTCAATAAAAATGTGGCCGCTGTCAGCGGTTTCAAGTTGATTCAGACACCGTAAAAAGGTGCTTTTACCTGAACCGGAAGGCCCGATAACCACAACAACTTCACCAGCGTCAATTTTGCTGGTAACATCAACTAGGGCTTTGACTTCATGGGGTGTTAAGAACGTTTTATATACATTGCGAGCATCAATCACTGTACTAAAGCCCTCCTTTCCAGGTATTGTAAAAACATGGAAAAGGTGAATGTCAGGATAAGATATAAGATCGCGCAGACAAACCAGAGTTCGAATGGCTGTAAACTGGTGGTTACGACTTCGCGCGTGGCCTTGGTCAATTCCCGGATTGCGATAATTCCCAAAAGGGATGAGTCTTTGATGAGGCTGATAAATTGACCGGCTAAGGGCGGGATGATTCTTCGTAACGCCTGGGGTAAAATAATATGGCGCATACTCTGGGCATAGGTCATGCCAAGGGAACGCGCCGCTTCGGTCTGCCCGCGATGAATCGACTGGATGCCGGCGCGTACAATTTCAGCCACATACGCACCGGTAAACGTTGCCAGCGCTGCGACACCGAACCATAACGGCGGTATGCCAGGCAGGCCGTTTTGGGTTAACAGCGTGTTAATCAGCGTTCCTAAAACAAAATACCAGATAAAAATTTGCACCAGAAGGGGTGAACCGCGAATCAATTCGATATAGGTCACCGCCGTCCATTTTAAAGCCGGATTATCAGATATACGCGCCAGTCCGCCGCAAAGGCCGATAAAAATTCCGAAAACAATCGCAATCATACTGACTTTTAATGTCAGTATGAGGCCAAGTATTAAAATGCCGGTTCTCCAATATTGTCCGGATGCCAATATATCATCCGGATAAACGGCATCGCCTGGCTCAACCAATATTTTTTGCGCCTTTTCTGTATAGGTGGTGATATCGTCACTGTCCTTAACACTGACAACGGCAACGCCATCCTTGAGAGCGACCGACGTCACATCCCCTTCAATATCGCATTTCAGTTCGGCTGTTTGCTGGTAAACAAAATAACGGGGCACATTATACCAGCGCCAGACATAGTCAATCTGAAGCGTCGCATAGTACAAACC
>JAOZRC010000039.1 GCA_029940345.1 Desulfobacterales bacterium | reverse complement strand
TTTTACAAGGCACTTTCTGGCATCCTTCATTTGTCGGTTTACATTTTTAATGTAGGGTGGGTGGAGCCTAGCGGAACCCACCAATGTGGCCGCCAAATTACCGAATGGTGGGTTCCGTCAGGCTCCACCCACCCTACATGCTGCCAATTTTTTATGATTCTGGCTATTGCAAGTACAAAAATGGCTGTAAAAAGTTAAATTACCAAAGTAGAGCTAGTGATCCCACACGAAACGAACAGATACTAAAAATATTTTGTCTGAACCAAGCGGAGAGAAGTAAATGCCTAAAATCATTACCATGGGAAATCAAAAAGGGGGCGTTGGTAAAACGACCACCACTGCAAATATAGCAGATGCTCTGGGGCGATGCGGTAATCGTGTTCTTGTCATTGACGCGGATCCCCAGGGAAACTGCACTTCTGTTTTTTTACGTGAAATTCATCTGCGCGAACGTTTCAGTCTGGTTAAAGCGCTTGAAGCCCCCCCAGGCAAAGGATTTTTCTCAACCAACGCCTGTAGAACCCATAGTGACAACGTGGATGTTATTCCCAATAATATTCGTTGTATGCTATGGGAAAGGTCTGTGGCAAGCACACCGGACTCTTTTTTAGGGTTTTCAAGAGTTATGCGTAAGGATAAAGGATTGAGAAATTACGACTACATTTTAATCGACACCCCTCCAAACATTGGCGCAATGGTGAATAATGCTTTGATGGTGTCAGATTACGCCTTGATTCCGATTCCTACGGGTGATCAATTCGCACTTGACGGTCTGGCGATTTATTTAAACCTATTGCAAAATATTCGATCTCAAAATGAAAAACTCAGGCTTCTTGGTGTGGTTTTAACCAAATTTGACAGCAGGGAAGAAATTTATGTAAAAAATCGCCAAAAAATAATGACATTTTTTTCACGACGCGGGATTCATGTTTTTAACACCAGCATTCGTCTTGACACCGATATTGATAAAGGACACATGAAACGTAAAACTGTAATTGAGTTTAATGCCTCCGCCGCAGGCGCACTGGATTACAGCGCTTTAACTGAGGAGATTGTGACCATTGTCCGACGTACATATAAAGAATAAACGCCCTGGGAAATCACCGAAGCAATCCGCTTCCTGGAAAGAGAAGCTGAAGCTTATAAAAAAGCTGAAAGCAAAGAAGAAGAAAAAATCGACTGATCAGGATAAAACGGCCGCGCACTCGGGAGTGATAACAGATGTTTCATCTGATGATTTGTTTAAATCAATTCTAAAGGCAGTTGATTTTGATCCGTTTGAAGGAATTGATCTGAATACATCCCAGCCTCTGACTCCAGAACGAAAACAAGTTAACAAACGCCTATCCGATGCACATCCTGACAAACTTACGAGTGCAAAAACGAAAAAGCGCCTGGCAAAGAATAAAAACCTGAAAAAACAGGAAACGGATAATCCGCCAAAAGGAGCAGCGAATTACCAGTCCCAAGCACATTTTGATCCGCTGGAGGGTATTGGCCGAATGAGTTCGGTGATTCCTGATGCCAATGGCCGCAAGGCTGCTAAGGCACCTTCTGGTTTGCTTGCTGATTTTGATCCCCTGGAAGGCATTGACAGCGATCACTCAGTTTTAGCCACTATCGAACTGAAACCCAAAGGCGACAACCTGCTTGAAGATATTGACACGTCAGGCCTGTCGGTTGCATCGCCCGAAAACCTGGAACTGGCGCCTCCTGAAGATATCCCCTCGGAAAGGCAACTCGTAAAAATACAGGACCCGACTTCTAATGATTGGTGGCCAAAAGTTTTTGATTATGTTGAAGTGCATCGGTTAAAAGAAAAACTATTGGCAGATATGCAAAAACATAATCAGAATACCGTGATGGTTACCAGCCCCCATGATCGGACCGGATGCACTTTTTTATCCTTCATGTTGGGTTTCAGCGCGGCGTCTTTCAGCCAAATCCGAGTGCTTTTGGTTGACCTTAACATGCGTAATCCTGAATTACACCGCCCTTTCGGACTCCCCTTGGAGAACGGTTTTACCGAAGTCTCTTCAGGCTCATTATACTGGAAAGACGCAATTAAAAACACGAGCTTTGGAAGCCTTAAAATATTAACAGCCGGGAGGCAGGACATTCAACTTTCTTTTGCGCTTAAGCACTCTAAAACCAGGGAAATGTTAGCTGAAATGAAAGAGGAATATGATCTGATTATTTTTGATACGTCACCTGTGTTGGCACATAACAGGCAGAACGTTGATCCGGCATTTTTGGGTCTGATCAGTGATATTGTGATTGTTATGGTTCAAGATAAGATCACTAAAAAGTCAGAATTGATCGATACGGTTGATACGATAAAAAACAGTGGTGGCAAGATTCACGGGATTATTTATAATCAGCAATTTAAAGCGAAATCAGTGCCTCGATTGTTGCGGCGTTTTCTAAAAATGTAAACCGGGAGGTTAAGAAATGGGTGATGATGCTGAAAAAACAAAACTGGATATCGCCAAATATTTTTTTAAGTATATAGTGCCAATCTTAGAACATAAATGGTTGATACTCATATTATTTCTTACAACTTTTTTGATCGCTCTTCCACTGGGGTTTCTTATCAAACCAACATACATCAGTGAAGGGATGCTGCAACTCTTTCGTCCATATTCGCAAGTCTCTCCCACTGGTGATAAAATCGAACCACTTCCCGCTCCGCCAGCTTATGTTATTAAGGAAGTCGAATTGCTCCAAAGCAATTCTTTTGTCGGCGAAGTGTTGACTACATTATCCGATGATGCCAAAGCAGATTTGGAAAATCCGCTTTCACCGCCTTCTCAAATTATAAACCGAATAGTGAAAGAGGTTAAGCAAAAAGTCGGTGAACATAGAATTAATAAAATTAAAAGATTTCTTGGTCGGGACATCCGTCCTCCTACTGAAGATATGATTCGAAAAAACCAGATACAGCAGATCAAGGAAAGAGTCTCTATCCGAAAACAAACACGTACAGCGATGGTTTGGATTACAGCGAATAGTTTTGAAAATGAAGTCGCCTCCGCCCTGGTAAACAGCTATGTTGATATCTGGCGAGCATCCAATAATGAAGACAATAAAAAGGAAATCAACAACAAGATCACTTTTTTAAGAGAGCGGCGGAGAAAGGCTTTCCAAGATTTTCGGACCCAGAAGGATGAACTTATCAAATTCAAAAAGAAAAATGAAATTCCCGCTGAAGTTAAACTGATTTCCAATATGGACATTCAATTAAAATTGGAACAATTGGACAGTAATTTGCTAATGGCCAAAGAGCGTTTCCTGATGCTTGAACATAAACTGATTGAGACCCAATTAACGGCTGAAGGTATTGTCGAAAATGTCAAAATTTTAAATCCACCTGAAACTCCCATCCAGCCGTCAAAAAACAAAACACGCATATTTCAGCTTGCCCTCGCGTTATCAGGTTTATTGGTGGGAATCGGCATCGTACTGGGCGTAGATATCCTTAAAAGCCTGATTCGTGATGAAAGCGATATCACCGATGCGGTGGGCCTTCCGGTGTTGGCACGCCTTCCTGAAATGTAAGAATCAGCCATTTGCATGGATCGTAATGGATTAAAAATTCCAAAAATAGGGCTGAGTGCGAGCGGCCGAAAGATCGATCGTGAAGCGGTTATCCACATATTGGTTTTCAGGGATATCGCTGATGTTGCCACGATAGTGGTAGTTTAGTCCTATCACCAACCAGGGCAGGGCATTGATGTTCAACGTGCAATCACCATCAAGTGTTTGCTCCGTTTGCTCATCCATGCGAAATTGGTGATTATAATTTAATGAAAGCGCAAGCCAAGGGGTAATTCCAATATCGGCACCACAGTTTGCCTGCCAGTTTTCGCTTGCAGTCGATGAACTGCTCGTATTATTTCTATAAAATAACCCCGCATACGTTTCCACATTTTCCCAAGGCTGATAATCGATGTTTGCCTGTATGCCCCAATACCGTGTAAATTCACCCGTGTCTTCTTCAAGTGCTGATTCCTGGGGGTTATCTGCATTCCATCCGTTTCTGACGGCGAGTGACATACCGCCATGTTTGAGCAGATGGTCTATGGAACCGTTAAAAAGCATTCCATCCGAAGTATGCGAAGGATCGCCTTGCTGTTTGGAATATCCCGCTTCCAGGGTCAATCCGGTGTGGCGGGAAAATTGATAATCCAGTCCCACAGTCGTATCATATACTTGATAATCCTCAGAACTCCGGTCGGACACTACCATGCGATGGATAAAAATACGCTGCTTAAGATTGCTTTTTATGTGGCGGTCAAAGCGATGAATATACTGGATTGTCAGGGTTTGATCATCAGCCTTTTTTTCATGCCGGGCCCGATCAGATTCAACATGATTCGTCGGTTCCGGTGCGGCGTCTGGTTCATTATCTGGAGAAACACTGTTATTTCCCTGCTCTGATATGGTGTCATCGGTATTTTCCACACCTGTTGCGGTGTCATCAGCATTCTCCACATCTGCTGGGGCGTCATCCTCGTTGTCTGATACGCTTCTATCTTCAACTTCATCTGAAACGGTGTCAGACGCCTGATTTGATATAACCCCGTCTGGACGTTTATAAAGATTACAAACATAACTATATTCCAATACCAAGCTGTTGCGGATATTAAACTGATAATCCAGGTTGGCAAAAGGTCCGTGGCGTACAGTGTCATCCGGGGCGGTTGTTGCATTTTCGGAAAGTAAGGATGTATTCTCATTTATCAGAAATCGGTAGTTATAGCCCGCGTTGAGGCGATTTTCCTGACCGAACCGGTAGCTCAATTTCGCAGTCGTGTTATTGGTGTAATAAATCCCTCGGGACTCGGGTAGATGCCAATTGGAAACAACCGGAACATCCAGGAAATTATCGGTTGTGTTAATATCGTCTATAAAGTCAAAATCTAAATTTTGGGTCAAGCGATGCCGGAATGTCAGACCTCCGTTGTGCAGTAAGTAATTGCGTTCTGTATAGGTGTGGTAATTCACCCATCCGGGGGAATAGTCAATCTCAAGATCGGTGTGAGGGGCATACCAACTGATCAGAAGTTGCGGTGATAAGATGGTGATCTGATCCGCTTTGGCATTTTCATGTTCTAAAGCGATGTTGTCATCGTACGAATGGGCTATTTGGATCCTGGGATTAATTTCAATTCGGGTTTTGCTGCTCACAAATGACGGTATTAATACGCTGATTATGATTAGCGCAATCAAAAAAACAGGATCCATTAGGCGATCCAAGATATGTTTGATAATGTTTGAAATGTGATTCATTATTTTATAATGTAAAAAAATTATTGGCATCTCAAACATTTTTAATATTAGCCGCAATAACAAGGAGATGTAGGTTTCAGCTTGCTTTAGGAGTGCAAACTTTGGTTTGCCCGCTGTAGCGCAAGCTGAAGCTTGCACTCCTTTTATCTGTTTAGATGAACATCATGGCACCACAATTGTATCATTAGGCCTTAATTGAAAATTGGCATTGAATGATTTACCCTCAACAGCGGCCTCATAATCATAGCGAATATTTCGTTGGCGTCCATTTTCCATGCGGATGATTATGATTTCGTCGGCATCCGCCCATTCACCAAGGCCACCTGCCAGTGTAACCGCCTGAATGACTGTCAGTCCCGGACTTAACGGATAAGCACCGGGGCTATTTACTTCACCTGTGATGTAAATGACATTATTACTGAATTCACCCAAACTGCTTCCAAAATTCACATAAACAGTATCACCGGCATTTATTAATGGCAGTGCCGGCGGGGTCGTGTTTTTTTTCTTGGCCTCCAACCAGCGATTGAGATCAAAGGTCTCAATTTTTTTACTCTCACCTCTGATAATATTAATGTTGCTCAAATCGGCATTATTAGACCCCCAGTGGGCCATCATCAGTAAATCCATAAGATTGAGATTTTCTTTTGGTTCGTAAATGCCTGCACGGGTGACAGCCCCAAAAATTCGCACTGTCGGAGCAGTATCCTGGCCTACGGCGTCAAGTGTTTGCAGGGAACGTACATATACGAAGTCGCCTGGACGAATTTCTGGTAATTGAACATGTCCTTTCTTACCAAAGTCAGCCAGTAATTGATTCAGATCAATTTCAGTAGCTTTATCTTTTCTAATGATTTTGATATTACTTAAATCGGCTTTATCTTTTTGTCCACCCGCCAGCATGAGCAAACTTAAAATATCTTCATCATTACGAGGTTCAAAAACACCGGGAGTATTGACAGCACCAAAAATACGGACGGTTTTGCGGGGTTCTGCCTGCATTTCCTTGGGGAGTAATTGCATTGATTCTCCTTGAATATTGCCAAACGAAGGCGCAATGGGAACAAAAAGGGTATCATTAGCATGTAATGGGGGCAGCAACCTGATATCACCTGTGATTTTATACAAATGCAGGTTTATTTTCTCTTTTATTTTACTATTTTTTCTTCGGATAGTGATATTGCTCAATATGGCTCCGGCACCCGGTCCACCAGCCAAATTCAGGACTTCCTGGACATTGGCCGACTCCCGCGAACGATACCATCCAGGTTGACTGACATTTCCCACCACTTTGATAAAATGTCTTTTTTCAATAATATTAACTCTCACATTTGAATCGCCTGAAGCGGACTTAAGATATTTTGGAAGTCTCTCAGCAATTTTTTTTTCGATCTCTTCTAAGGTGTTCATATCGACTCGAATGAGATTGAAACGGGGACTGGAAATAAAACCTTGACGGTTTACTTCAATACGATTTTCACCTTGTTGAGTATCATAAGAAATCAAAACCTTATCTTTGGCTTGATCCGTTTGCTGTGGCATGGTAATAAAAAGGAGGTCACCACTATCAACAAGTTGTTTATAATCGGATGGCATCGGAACGTCTATAATATCATTTGGCTCCAAAATAATTTCGGTTTCGCTCGCAACTTTCTTTTTGCCGGGCTCCGAATATCGAATGAGCCTGATTTCCGTCGAATCAACACCCTTTAAAATATCACCGGCAGCGGACAGAAGCATATTGAAGTTACTGATTGCCGGCATACGATACCAACCCGGATAGAGTACTCCGCCTTTTATGAGGATAAACCGCTTATGTTGTGCAAAACTTACATAAATTTTATCTCCTTTACCCAAATAATTTTTAAGCCTTTTAGTCAGTAATTTACCTACATCTGACAGATACAATCCCTCTACCGGTATTTTGTTGAGAACATAAATAAAACCTTCCGGATCAACATCATAAATTCGGCTAATCTTTTCATACCCCGGTATTTGAATATTCAGGATATCCCCGGCGGCAACCGGTATGTTTTCGTTATCATCCTGAGCTTCAAATTGCTCTGGTGTCTTGATATCTATTGGCAGACTTTGCTCATGTGAGGAGGGCTTGATTGTATCCGTCATTTTGGGGGACAAAACCGGGGTGGTTGTTGCATTGCTCGTATTGTTGACATCAGATTCAACAATTTTAAGGGTGTGGACAGCAGCAAGTTTTCCGATTTGAGATATTTCCTTAGTTTTTATATATTTATAAGAATAAGGCTTTGTTTCACTGGTAATTGTGTGGCTAAAAGAGATTTTATGAAAAATATTTGTCCTTGTTCCAGGGGATATATTTTGGGGGTTTGATATGTTTAATGCTGCGGTGGAAGCAGTTGATCCTAAAAAACTCAATAGTATACACCCTATTAGTCCGAATGAAAAATTATTCATCGCTGATTCTCTCTAAGTAATACCAACTAAATAAATTTCCCGTTTAACACTGTTCATATAGTACTCCGATTATAATTTTTCGTTTTAATTTCTGCATGCTAAAGCTTACATTCCACTATTTCAGAAAAATCGAAATCGGACCAGCATAATCTTGATCGCCATTAAAAAGCGATTTGCTCTACTAAATTTCAATTGGGTGAGTTATTTAGTTATGGTATCTAAATAAATTATTTTATTGTTAATATTTCGTCAGTCATAAGTTCTTGTAACATACTGAAATCATTGATATTTTAAAAATACCCATAAGTTTTTAATTTTCAATTATTTCAAATGGTTAGTAAGACTTGCTGTCTAAATGACGAAGAACTTATGGCTGTCGAGTTAATATTATTAATATACAAGCCGTTTAAAATCAAATTGATTTGATGGTTGCGCTGATAGGATGTGGGATAAATGCAACATTATGGAGGCAGCGCCTAAATGGAAAACCCTTTGATTATTAGTATATTCCATACATGAGAATAATTGTCAATGCTTTGCTGTATCTAAAATCAAGATATTCTCATAATAGATAAAATTATCTCATAACTCCTTGACAAATTGAATGAATACTATTAGAAATCTCTTAATCTTGATTAAAAAAAATCAAATTAATGCAGAGAGTCGTTTGTTGTCCATACACTTAATTGTTTGATAACTCACTGAATTTAATTAATTAGAACAAGGGGTGGAATACTTATGCCATGCGGTATCAGGTCGTTGGGATTATTGTTGAATGCTTAGGAACGGGGATGAAATAACTTCCCCATTCCTCCGGAGTGCAAACTTCAGTTTGCGATGCTGTGACGCAAACTGTGGTTTGCACTCCTCTTCTGAAAACGGGTAAGTTGTTTTGTCCCCCAGTCCTTATAGAATTATAATTTGAGATAAAAATTACTTCAAAAACAACAAAAGTAATTTGATAACTAAATAACTACACTTGAGGAGGTATAAGATGCAAAATCTAAAAACAGAATTACAAGCAGTTAGCGCTGCACTGAATTCACTAGCTGAGAATGTTGAAGTGCTTGTCAAAGCACTTGATAACTCAGAAAAAAAACCGGCGACTAAACAAGCCATTAAGAAGACTAAACAAGCCATTAAGAAACCGTCAACTCAAGCCGCACAGATTAAGCCGAAACAAACGAAATCCACTCCTCCTAAAAAGGCATCTGCACCACGCAAAGCTGTATCCCGGTCTAAACGTAAAAGGACCGATACCGATAGAGTTGTGGGTATTATTAAAAGAGCTAAACGTGGTATAGATATCGCTGAACTTAGAAGGAAGACGCAGTTCAATCATAAGAAAATATCAAATATCGTTCACCGAGCTTCTCAAGCGAACAAAATTAAAAAAATCGGCCGCGGAGTCTATAGTATCGTCGATGACTGAATTCTTAAATTCATCCAATGGCATACACATTCTGACACATACCAGAATATGTATTCCTTGAGTGTTCTCCTCAGACCATAAACGTATGTTGGGTGGGCACCTGAAAAAGAGGCTACCAACATAAGGCGGGACACATTCTGGACAGTTGCTCGTTACGAGGCTCTGCCTCGTAACGCACAGTGGCAGGCTCCGCCTGCAACAACGGTCTTGCGCAGGAGGCAGAGCCTCAGATTGACCGTTACGAGGCGGAGCCTCGTAACGAGCGGAAGTGTCCCGGCTAATGTTGGTAGCCGAAAAAAAGCATCACATAAAGGTATATAGGCTTTATGAAAAAACTATTGAGTTTGATGTAGGGTGGAAATCGCCATCTAACCCTTTGGTATTACATTTAATTTTTCGGGCTTGATCATCGTTTCGGCCATTTTGAATTTCAGTTGCAGCGTACCGCATTCTTTCAGACTGCGCCGGGCAGGAGTCGCGGAGTGATGACGCAGTCTAAAAGAATGCGGTACAATCTGGCAAATGCCCGAAGTTATGATCAAGCCCAATTTTTCTTATCGATGCCCACCAGCTTACCCCAAAAACTTTATCTTAAAAGCTATAGGAATCGGGATGAAATGACTACCCAGTTCCTAAGAGGGTGTACTTTTCAAACACCCTCAATGAATCCCTATCTATAAGAAATAATATGATAAATAGGAATTTACCGTTTTTCAGAAACCCGTGCTGTTACGCTCTTTGCGGGGTACTTTTCAAACACGCTCTTAGCAAAACTACAATCAACAGGCGGAAAATATGTTAGGTAAGCAACTGAGCCGGAGAGCTTTTATAAGATATGGTTTACGAGCAGCGTTTTTAATGTTGATCGGTTCAGGGTACGGGCTTCGCCATAGTGTAAAAACAGAGACGATTGATTTGCACTTTCCAACCCTACCGTCTTCTTTTCATGGCTTAAGGATAGTTCAAATCTCTGATCTGCATGCCAGTTTTTGGGTTAACCGAGCTTATCTAAGTCGGGTTGTGGCCCAAATAAACGCAATGGCAAAAGATATCGTTGTTATCACAGGAGATATATTGACAGGTTCTGTAAATTCTTTCTTCAAACGATGGCTGCCAGATGATGATGACACCTATCTGTCCATGGTAATTGATGTGCTAGGCCAATTACATAATGGGGCTACTAAATTGGCTGTGTTTGGCAATCACGATCAGGGTGATGGAAGTGCTAAGACTCAGCAATTAACAGATGAATTACATAGAATCGGTTTTAAAGTCTTGCGTAACGAATCGCTAGCTTTAACGTATGGCAATTCGCAAATCTACATCGCAGGTACGGATGATTTGTGGTATAGTTGTAATTTGCCTAAAACCTTAGCCAATGTCCCTGAAAAAGCATTCACGATACTTCTATCTCATAATCCTGATATTACCACCGAAATTAGTAAAAAAATGAAAATAGATTTAACCCTTTGCGGGCATACTCATGGCGGTCAGGTTATGATTCCCTTTATAACTGGCTATCTTATGCCTATTGACAATCCCTGCCGATATATGGCCGGTCTGGTCAGAGAGGACTATGGCTATACCTATGTCAATCGTGGTATTGGAACCCTGGTGTTTCCCATGCGTTTGGGGGCATCGCCGGAAATCACCAGTTTCCATCTCACCTGATCAGATACTCGACTATGTAAAGTTTGAAGTGTAAGGATATTATGAATATCATCAAAGTGATACTACATGCCTGGCTCTTTGGATGGGTAGTAAGTTCTATAGCTTATTGTTACTCTTCATTTAAAAAAGCGAAACGGGCCAGGGAATCATGGTCAATTAAACAGAGCCTGCCATTCATATCTCTTTTGCTTGTCGTCTGGCCAGTGTGCATATTTGTTTATTTTTATTTAAATTTGACTAAGAAAAAAAAACGCTAAGTTAGATTTGCCTTTGTTGATGATTATTTGTATGAAGCAGGAATTCTAATTCTGAAGACATTATTTTCTATCCTGCGTTGGTTTTCTCCCGGATAGCGGACACAGACCAATAAATAGGCTTCATCTGTCACAAAAGTGGCAAACTGTTCCGCCCACAGCATATTTGAAAAAAGTCGTTTTTGGCTAACCTTAACATTGTTTCCAAACCGGATCACGCTTGGCCAAGAAGGCATCGACGCCTTCGCGCGCGTCTTGGGTTGTACACAGGCGGGCAAACGCTTCATTCATGTATTGGAAGGCCCTGTCGTAATCCATGTCCGTCGCGGTGTAAAAGGCCTTTTTGGCGTTTTGCAAAGCGATAGGACTCTTTTGCGCCAGACGAACCGCCCATTCGCGCGTCTCCTGTTCCAAATTTTCGGATGTGACGACTTTGTTGATAAGCCCCATTTCAAAGGCTTCCGGCGCTTTGACCAAATCGCCGAAAAGCAATAATTCAAGCGCCTTTTTTCGGCCAACTGAACGTGCCACCGGCACTACCGGCCCCACACAATTCAGGCCGACATTGATTGCGGTTAAGCCAAAGCGTGCGTTTTGAGAGGCAATCGCCAAATCGGCGGCCGCCACCAGGCCTGCACCATTGGCAGCGGCAACCCCATGTACCTGGGCAATGACAGGCTTGCTGATATGGCTAATGGTCACCAACGGGCGCTCCATCCGCTCAATCCATTCACGGTACTGTGTGGCGGTGCGATCAAAAAACTCACTAATATCAATACCAGCGCAAAATGCCCGGCCCGCGCCTTTGATAATAATAACCCGTGTTTTTTCGTCAGTATCCGATTTTTCCAGCGCATCAGCCAATTCCCGCGCCAGGGGGGTGTTAAACGTATTCATTTGGTTGGGTCGATTGAGCGTAATTTCAGTAACAAAATCCTTGCCGGTTTCAATGATCAGATTTTCATAATTCATGTAATGCCTCATGTTCAGATTGTTTAGTTTTTCAGGTTTTCAGCTAGAGGATCAGACAATCAGCCACCAGTTCCCATAAATATTTAACTTCAAGATGCTCCATTTCATATTCGGTCTTGATGTTGTTTAATTGACCGTGACAACTGTGGCAGGGAACAACGATCATTTGAGCACCCGTTATTTTAATTTGGTCCATCTTGCGGCCGCCATAAAGAATACGCTCATCGTTGTAACCGGTAGTGAGTGTTCCGCCGCCGCCACCGCAGCACAACTGGTTTATACTGTGGGGATAAAGGTCTGTCCAGTTATCGGTGCATTGGCTTAAAATCCAGCGCGGTTCCTCAAAATAGCCGTATCCGAACAGTTTCTGCGCCTTGCGGCCATAGTTGCACGGATCGTGATAGGTTGCCAGCACATCGGCATATTTGGTTTTATCCAGTTTAATGCGTCCTTCTTTGATATACTGAATTAGCAGATCAAATACAGTGACCGTATTAAAATTTTGCAACGCTTCGGGATACCATTTTTCGAGACCAGACCTGGTCGCCAGATAAGCGTGCCCTCATTCCGGCCAGAGGAGCGTTTTTATTTCCAATTTTTCCATATTTTCGACAATGCGTCCCACCATGATTTTCATGGCTTTGTCGTCACCGGTAAATAGGCCCCAGTTGGTGCCTTCCCAGTTTTCCGACGGAACCGTCCAATCTTCTTTGGCGGCATGAAAAATTCTCCACCAGTGTTTCAAATCTTCGGTATGGGTGTTGACCAGTTTATTATGAATTGTCGTAAGAAGATTGGCGCCTTTTTTATCAATGGGTGCGGTAAAGCCTTCAAACCCCGGCTCCTCGGCGATTTCTTCGGCCACGTCTTCAATGATAAAAACAAAATCATCCTGAGGCAACCCCAGATTATTGCCGGTTTTGATGGCGGCAGCCAACCCCTTATGAAGAATTCCCGGCACTTTTTCCCGATCTCGCAGGGAACGCACACCCCGTATCAAACTGGCGATTTCAATTCCCATAGGGCATACTTTTTCGCATTTGGCGCACATGGTGCAAATCCAGGGCCAGCGCGATTCGACGAGCTGCTCTTCTAATCCAAGCGAAATCATTCGCACGAATTTGCGCGGATCAAAATTATCAATTCCGGATACGGGACACGTACTGGAACATAACCCGCAAGTAACACAAAAATCCTGTGAGAACGACCAGTTTTCAAAACGTTGGTGATTTAAATGATTTATATCGGTTATTTCAATCGCGTCTGGTTCAATCACATCTGGCATATTTTTACCTTTTCAGGCCGCTGGGACCTAAGTCTGAAATCTGTTTTTCAAAATCATTTGCAATGGTTGCGAATTCATGGCCCATGTTAGCAGCCAGTGTCCGTACTTTAAGCCGTTTTTTTTGAAAACCGATGGCTTGCAAAAAGGCGGCTGCTTGGGCGGCTGTATCGTGTGCGGATATATTGCCACGCCCGGAATGACAATTCCCCGGATGACAGGTAAGCACCATCACACCGTCAGCCTGGCTTCTGAAAGCGCTTAATATATATTCAAGGCCAATGATGCCCGCGCACGGCACTGTGATAATCCGCAGGTCAGAGGGTAAGGGCATATTCATTACCGTAGCCGTTTCAGCCGCCTGCTTGGCGGAACGTTCACAGCAAAAAGCCACCAAATACGGTACAAAGGCAGCATCATTTTTTACCGCGTTCGTTTGAATTATATTCGCAACGGCGTCCGCATTGCATCCTTCAAGCGTAATCGCATGTTCCGGACATTCGGCGGTGCAAAGGCCGCAACGTTCACACGCCCACGGCACGACAATCAGTTTGCCACTGGCCAGAATCTGAATCGCGTGAAAGGGGCACACCCGGAAACACGTGAGACACTGGGTGCAGCGGTTGTTGATCAAAGCGCTGTTATCCGGTTGGGGTGATTTCATCCGGGTCTTGAGCGATTTGATCGTGAGCGCGGCATTGTCAGCATCGCTGATATGATCTGCAGGCGTTTGAAACATGCGCGCCGGTCCGGCAGCGACAATCCCTTTGCGATTGGTTGCGACGATATACCGATTTACATTGTCCGCCTGGATAAAACCGAGCGCATCTGTTTCCAGTTCCATGACACGCGCCAGTTGTTTGGCATAAGGCGACGGCGTCAGGCGTTCATCGACGACAATCATATCTGGAGTTAAACGACAAACGTTGCCTGTAATTTCATCCGTGAATGTAATCAGACACCCATCTTCCACAGTCCTGATTTCCGGATATTTGTGTGTAAACTTAATGTAAACAACACCGGCCTTGCGTGTTAAACGATATTTGAACTCCAATCCCAATCCGCCGACTTTCAGATTTTCAGTCAAAATATAACATCGGATCAGATGATGGTCAGACTTCAGACGCAGGCAGGCATCCATAATCTCTTCTAAGATAACCGGATTGCTCTCTTTCCCAAGACCGGTCAGGAAGGCAATTGTATTAATTCCAAGAAATGGTTCGTTACCATTGTTTGTATTGGTAAGCAAGGTTTTTAAAGCGGAAAGGGTGATCATTCTTTCTCCGGGATTCAGACTGTATGCGTCAAAATCCGGATGACGTTCGCATTCCTCGGCAATCACCGCATAAGCCGCTTCACGCGTCAACATTTCTCCGTTTTGGTCAAAGGTAAACGCAAACGCACCGACCGCGCCACGGCAGGCGATCAAGTCAGCATTATTCAGAATTTCGGTTTTTTCCAAAGCGACCGGTATGTCAGGCATACTGCCATGCGCCGCAATAATTATTTCAGAGCCATCTGAAATCAGGTTTTCAGCGATATGATACGCACTCGGTCCGCTTCCAAATATCAATATTTTCTCTATCAAGGGCGTCACCTTATTATTGGTTAAGTGGAAACTACGTTTAACATGTTTTGAAAAACGCCAAAGTTATACATTATTCGTCAAATCTTCAAATATTGAACAGTCTGCCATACCGCCTGGCCGGCGCTGGCAATCGCATCATCTATGGCCATCGGTCCGGTGGCCGCACCGGTAGTGAATATTCCCTGTTCAGGTTGAGATACGCTAAAAAAGCCGGTCAGTTCCGATTTAAGCTTTAATGTGTCCGTCAATTCGCCAAAATCGCTTCCTGGTTTGATTCCGACCGAAAGCACAACCAAGTCTGACACCTGTTCCACGCTCTGCCGTTCATGCTGATCAAAACAGATCACACGCAGACAGTCATCCGATGTCGGGTAGATATCGCCAGGCAGGCTGCGAACCATACGGACATCATCTTGAACCGCAGCATAAAATATTTCAAAATCCTTGCCAAAATTTTGGACATCCATATAAAAGAAACTGATATCGCTCTCCGGATGACGTGCTTTTATCACGCGCGCCATTCTCAACGCCGAACCGCAGCACACTTTTGAACACCAGAGATGGTTTAGGGTGGCGTCCCGGCTGCCGACACATTGAATAAAGGCGATACGACGGGCTATTTGGCCGTCTGAGGGTCGGATAGCATCACTTTGCCGCCGTAATATCCGTTCCAATTCCAAATTGGTGATCACATTGTCAAATACTTGCCATCCATACGGTTTGTCAACGGGATCAAATGCTTTAAATCCGATGGCCACAATGATGGCATCGGCTTCACGGATATGTTCATCAGATTGCATATTCAGATGAATCGCTTTTTCAGGACAGATATCTTCACAGATATGACAGTTTTGCTCGGTAAAATGAAGGCATTTATCCGCATACAAGGCGTATAAAGGATGATTATTTGATGAAAAGCCCTGTTCAATAGCGCCTTCACCCGGGCACTGAATATAACACTGGCCGCAATCAGTGCATTTGTGCGGATCAATATAAGTTGGCTGACAACGCAGGGTGATGGCGCTGCGGCCATCCGTTTTAGCCATATTTATAATTTGGCTGTTGAGGAAAACGCGAATGTCAGGATTCCCAGACACGGCTTTAAGTTTTTCTTCGACAACGCAGGCACCGCATTTGACACACTGGTCAGTCGCTTTGCAAGCATATTGAATTGCATGACCGCCGAGAAAACCTGTTTTTTCCACAAGATCAACGCCGATTCCCAATTGTTCCAACTCAAGCGCCGCTGACAAGCCGGCCACACCACCACCGATAATAAGAACTTTTTTATGCGCCATACTGAATCAGATCTCCTTATACTTATGTCAGACCTCGTAAATTGGCATCGAAATTGTGTTGATTTTTTGGAGGCAGAGCTTGAGAAGAATAAGCCAGGGAATATTTTTATGTCGAGTGTTTGTGATTGTTATACTCCAATTGAATCCAAATTCAAGTTGACTAGGAAAATTTTTGAGATAATGGCGAAGTCTAAGTTTAGTGATAAATTTACAATTGAGATTCTTACAAAGTCAAAGCTTGTTAAAAGAGATTTTGATTTGATTAAGCAATTGAATGTTGAATTAGGTTTGTCT
>JAOZRC010000500.1 GCA_029940345.1 Desulfobacterales bacterium | reverse complement strand
TTGGAAGTAAAAAACTCTTGACATTGATAACAGTCGCTACGACTACATTTATTGTTCCAGCTTATGTTGGTAGCCGATATTAGTACCCAAAGGCAACAACTTAGCGCTATCCGTACAACCAAAATTTGTCGTACGGAACATGCTGCCACCGAAAGTGTCGCTCAGAGCATCTGTGCAATTATCGCTGCCCTCGAACATGAAATCGAAAAGATGTGTAAACTGACGAATGAAGTATGCCACATTTTTTTAATTTTCTGCCTTTTTGGGTAGTGCATGAACCGTTCTGGGTATCGTAAACTTTATAGTATCACCGCTCCTGAATTTGATGGAGTCCTTAGGATTATATTGATCGATAAGAATTTCGCGGTCACCGCACCTTATTGTATATTTGACAAGGTTCCCGGCATACATGGAGTGCCGGATTTTACCGGTGAGCATATTGGGCAGGTCTTCAGCATCTGAAGGGAAAAGCGTAACGGTTTCAGGCCGAATCACCAGGAAAACGTCATCGCCCTTTTCAAGATTTTGTTCATTGCCCCTGTTTAAGGACAGATCTCCATATTCAGTGGACACCCGGAAAACGCCAGAATCCTGGTCAAAACTTTCAATTTTGCCCTCAAGAAAATTTACATACCCCACAAACTCGGCAATAAACATGTTTTCCGGTGTTTCGTAGATGTCACTTGGGGAGCCGATCTGCTGGATCACCCCGTCATGGAGAACAAGAATCCTGTCTGAAATGCTCATGGCCTCATACTGGTCATGGGTGACAAATATCGTGGTAATGCCGATACGTTCCTGGATATTCCTGATTTCATCACGCATCACCACGCGAAGGTTGGCATCCAGATTTGACAAAGGTTCATCCAGGAGGAGCACTTTCGGTTCCAACGCCAGGGAGCGCGCCAGCGCCACCCGCTGTTGCTGCCCCCCACTGATCCGTTCTATCCTTCTATCGCCCAACCCCTCCATGTGAACCAGGGCAAGCAGTTCATCAACGCGATCATCAATTTTCTTTTGAGGCATCTTTTGCAGTTTTAGTCCGAAACCGATATTTTTTCTTACATTCATGTGGGGAAACAGGGCATAACTCTGAAAAACCATTTTTGTGTCCCGCATGTTCGGGGGAAGTGCGGCAATATCTTCACCATCCAGGATGATCTTACCTGAAGTAATGGACGTAAAACCCCCGATGATCCTCAAAAGGGTTGTTTTACCGCATCCGCTGGGTCCGACAAAAGTCAATAATTCCCCTTTAGAAATGGAAGCTGATATTCCTTTTAATACATCAACATCTCCGAAACTCTTATGGACATCCACAAGTTCCAGCATTGGTGTTTCGTTGTCACCCATCAGTTTATGCTCCTTATTATTTTTCAATTACATCCAGTCCGGTTTTTTTCGCAAGCAGTTTAAGAGATGCAAAACAGACAACAACGATTAATATCATTTTAACGGTTGCAGCCGATGCCAGTCCCAACTCCCCTAACTGGGCCGTGAGATATATATAAACAGCCGCCAGGTCAAAGCCCGGCGTCACGAGGAATATAACAGAACTTAATGACATCATGGTTGTCATGAACGTATATATGAATCCTGCAATAAAGGCCGAGAACATGATGGGAAGAATCACCTTAAAAAAGATGGTGATAAAGTCCGCGCCCAGATCGGCAGAGGCTTCTTCAATTTCAATGCTGATTTGATGCAGTTTGCTAATGCCGGCCTCAACCCCCACTGCCAGAAATCTGAAAGCACAGTTTAATATGAGAATCCAGATGGTGCCTGCCAGAAGAAACGGGGGTTTGTTAAACGCCATGATATATCCCACACCAATTACGGTTCCGGGAAGCGCAAACCCGGATAACGCCATCATCTCCATTACTCTCCTACCCTTGAACTTGCCTCTCATGATGACATAAGCCAGAAGCGTTCCCACAATCGCGCCGAAAAGTCCGGCCAGGAGAGATAATTTAACACTGTTAAAAATTGCCGTATTGGACTGCATGTTCAGTATATGGTCGATTACAAAGGTATTATCCACGCCGACTATTTTTACAAAAGCCCCCAGAACAATCACTGCAAAACTTAATAAAACCATGATTGCCACGGGAATAACGATCATAAAAAGGGAGTACTTAATCACCGGTGTCATCTCTTTGGGGTCTACCGCAGTGGGTTTGCCGACGATTGTGGTGTACCCTTTGCCTTTCAGAAGATAATTGTGGAGAATGAAAATAATGATACAGGGCGCCATCAATACCACAGAGAGCACCGATGCCATGTTGAAATCTCCTTCTCCGGTGATCATCAGGTAGGTGTCCGGGGCCAGAAACGGGATCCGACCGCCCAAAATAGCAGGATTGCCAAACTCCGCAATGGTCATAACAAAAACCAGGAGAGCGGCTTTGAGCACACCGGGTGCTGCAAGGGGAATGGTGATAGTGCGAATAATGGTCGATTCAGATGCACCCATATCCGAGGCGCTCTCTTCAAGGGAGGGGTTTTGGGAATTCAACACATTTTCTATCATCATGAAAGACAGGGGAAGAAAGGCCAGGCACTGTGCCACGATCACACCGGTCCAGGAGTAAATATTAAAATCCATGTTAAAGAAATTATTAATCATCCCGTTTCTTCCAAAAAGGGTGATTAAAGAAATCGAAAAGATGTAAGGCGGGGCGCAAAGGGGCATCAATGCACATATTTTTAAGGGCTTTCGCAACCATTCAGGCCCCCTGGTTGTCATATAGGCAAAACAAAAACCCACGACCACGAGGATGAACATGACAGAAAGCCCTAAAATCATCGTATTTAAAAACGACCAATAATAATAATTGTAGGTAAAAAATTCCTGGAAAAAGCTTAATGTAAAGCCGTCATCACCCCACAGGCTTTTGATAAAAACCATGACTAGGGGAAAGGCCAGGAAGATGGCAAGAAGCGCGAACAGACCGCCTGCAAACATATTTATTAGATGGGAATTGACAAATATCCTTATTTTGTACCAGAGGCTCCGTTGAACATTGCCTATAACTGCTTCTGCCATCACCTGATTCCTTATCTTAACTGTTTCTGGTTAACCAAAACAAAGCTTAAAAACTATTCCTTGGCAGCGGCCTTTTTTTCTTTTTCATCACCCACTTTTTTGGCCTTGGCCGTCTCTTTCATGAGGAACTTGCTTTTCCACTGCTTAACGATTTTGCGTTTGTTCTTCACGGCCCATGCATGATCAAGCTTAATAAATTTAGGCTGAACTTCTCCGTACAGAGCACTGACACTACCGGCACGCGGTGGAATATACCCCATGGCACCGAGGAATTTGCTGATCTCTTCAGACCCAAGATAGTCCATGACTTTTTTACAAAGGTCCAGCTTTTTGGTTCCTTTTAAAATAGTACAATAATTGCCTTCATAACCGATACCCTCTACAGGAACAGACCATTTAAGCGGATAACCGTCTTTAATCCGTTTCAACACATTTTCGTCTGCACCCAGTCCCAGCAGATATTCCCCCCGGCCCACAAGGTCAGTCGGCGCATTACCGCTTTTTGTATAAAACGCCACGTTCTCATTGAGTTTGGTAAGATAATCCCAGCCGTCCTTTTCACCGTAGAGCTGTAAAAAAGAATAGTTGATCATATAAGCGGTTCCGGATGTCCTTGGCGAAGGGATAACAATCTGTCCCTTCCATTTCGGATCCAGAAGGTCTTGATAGCTTTTGGGCATCTCATATCCCTTTTCCGCAAGCTTTTCTGTGTTTCCCAAAAGAAGAAATGAAAATGTTCCAAGGGCATGGTATGCGCCGTCTTCAGATTTGAAAGCTGCATCAATCCCATCCCAGCCGGGCGACTGATAGAGTTCATAGTATCCTTTTTTGGCACCGTTTATGGCTTCGGACGCGCCAAATGACAGCACCATGTCCGCATTAAACCTTGGTGACTCAGTTTTCAGCCTGGCCCAGATTTCTCCCCAGGACAACGTAATATTCTTTACCTCAATACCGAGTTTGTCCTGAATCTGTTTTGCAAGGGCTTCATTGACTTCCCGTGAGAATCCCATATAGGCGCTGATGGAATCTGCCGCCCAGACATTGCCGATCGAAGTGGTAACTATAGCTAAAATCGCTATTACAACAGTGAAAAAAACTTTGTACTTCATAATATTTCTCCTTTTTAATAAACATTGGTTTTCCTGGCGCATTTATAGCCCAGGCCATGAGTCACTTCCCTGAAATTGATTTTTTTGTTTACACCTCCTTTATCTGATAAATTTTACCATTCTGCTAAAGTAAAAACAATTAATTGCAAACTCCGTATTTAATTATACTCGCGAAGGCCATAATTGGTGATTTTATAATTGATCAATACCTTAATTCATAGGCGTAAGACATATTTCAAAATCACCAATTATGACCGTGCCAAGTATATTCATAGTTAGCAAATGAACCCCATTTAATCTTTTAATAATCAGCTTATGACATATAAATCAAACTAATTAATATTATATTATTTATTACAATTAATTATAATATCTTTTCGCA
>JAOZRC010000499.1 GCA_029940345.1 Desulfobacterales bacterium | reverse complement strand
AGGTACTAGATTTCATTCAATTTATTAAGAAAAAAAGATTCAATAATATAAAAGAAAAGAGACCTATAAACAATTCAAATATTGAGTTACATACAATTAATGAAAACGAAATGATTCATTTAGAAGACGAATTTAAGGATTACAAGGATCTTTATCCTTCCAATCAATATATTGCTACGATATGAAAGGAGGAACTAAAGATGAGAGCCAACCTACACACTCTCCCGATAGTCGAACGAATACGGCTAGTGGAAGATCTATGGGACAGTATCGCTGTTGATCAGGTTGCGTTACCGATAACGGATGAACAAAGAGCCGAGCTTGATCGGCGTTTGGATGCTTACGAATCGGACGGAATCAAAGGCCGCATGTCTGACGAAGTGATAGCTGATATTAGGAAACGATTGTGAGTTATGGGTGCATCTTCGGCCAGATGCTGAAACGGATATTGAGGAGGCTGCAATATGGTATGAGAAACAACGTAAAGGTCTCGGCGATGAATTCCTTGATGAGGTTCTAAGCGCAGTCGAAACAATTTCAGACAATCCGAATTTGTGTGCTGTAGTCCACCGGCACACCCGTCGCGCTATAATTCATCGGTTTCCGTTCGGAATCTATTATCGAATAGAGGAAGAGTCGCTCGTGGTCGTTGCAGTTATGCATGGTAGTCGCCATCCAAAGCGGTGGCAACAAAGAACATAAAAATAGCATTAAGAGGGACGGTAGGTATTGAGGCGATTTGGAACTTAGTCTTCCGCTATCCGCCAGCTTAGAAAGGAAACAAACCGATATGAACCAAAAAACAATTGTTATCATCGCCAATTTAGACACCCGCGGCGCCGAATTTAAAATGGTCAAAGAGATGATCGAAGGGCGGGGCCATCGGGCGTTGCTGTTAGATTTCAGCATGGAGCAAGAGCCGTTTTTTGCAGGTGATATCACCTGTGAAACTGTGGCAAAGGAAGGCGGTCTTGAGATCAGTGAGGTGCGGCGACTCTATCGTACGGAGCGCATCAAAGCCACCGAAAATCAAGTCCGGGGCGCTAAAAAAATTATGCGTCGTCTGTTGGATGAAGATGGTGTGCATGGCGTTCTGGGTGTGGGCGGCGGCACCGCTTCTTTAGTGGCGACCAGTATCATGCAGGGACTTCCGTTCGGAATGCCCAAGCTGATGGCTTCCAGTATGGCTGCTCATCCCAAATATGTGGGCAAATATGTGGGCACCAAAGATATTACGATGCTTAACACGGTGGTGGATGTGGTGGAACTCAATCCCATTCTTAAAATCCAACTGATCAATGCGGTCGGCGCTATCTGCGGTATGGTGGAGCTTTCACCCGGATGGAAAGTCGAATTTGATAAACCGGTGGTGGCGATCACCTCTTTTGGTTTTGCCGAGCGCGCCGTTGAGCCGGCGATTCATTTTTTAAGGGATAAAGGATATATTCCGGTGCCTTGTCACGCCCAGGGACGCGGCGACCGGGCCATGGATGAACTCATTCGCGACGGATGGTTTCAGGGAGTGATTGATATTGTCAGCCGAGGTGTCGGTGAAACGCTTTTGGACGGCAATTGCGCGGCGGGTGATGATCGCTTACTGGCCGCCAGTGAGGCCGGCATCCCTCAAGTGGTGGCACCGTCGGGTTTGGAGATGTTAAGCGTCGGCGGCCGGCCCGAATTGTTAGAGCGCTATAAAGATCGTCCCCAGGCCGTGATTGACAAACTCAGAATTGAAGTGCGCACCAGCGCTGCCGAAGTTGCTCAGATGGCAGAAATTATCGCCAAGCGTCTCAATCTTGCCAAAGCACCCTGCGCCGTATTGATCCCGCTGAAAGGATGGAGTTCTTTGGATAAGGAGGGACGCGCGCTGTATGATCCCCAAGCGAATGGAGCGTTAACCCGGGTGTTGAAAGAGCGTTTAAAACCTGATATTCCCATCAAGGAAGTTAATCTGCATTTGAACACGCCTGAATTCGGCCAGGAAGCGGTAACCCTTTTCCATCAACTCTACACCCAAAAACAGGAACAGTTATCATGATTATCAAAAACTGGATGCAAACCGATCCGCTCACCATAGAAAGTGACATGCTTGCCAGTGAAGCCATGACGCTCTTTGATAAACATCATCTCCCCTTTATTGCGGTGGTTGATGACGGTCGCTTACGGGGGCTTTTGGCGCGTCGCGATATCAGGGAAGCCGCCTCCTGCGTTACCGCTGCGCAAAGCATCCATGAACTTCGTTTTTTTAACACCCAACTCAAAGTGAAAGACCTGATGGTGCGTAAACCGGAAACCCTGTCAATCAATGATACGGTTGAAACCGCCCTTATTAAGGGGAAAAAATTCGGTCGCAGTTTTTTTCCCGTAATGGAAGGCGAAAAGCTGCGCGGAACTGTTTCAGATATTGATATTTACACCTCCCTTTATCAAATTCTGGGCGCTGATGAAAAAATAGGCGGCATCTCGCTGGAATATGACCATGAAGACGAGATTTCGGTCAAGGAACTTGTAGCGGATATTGACGCCGCCGGCGGATCCGTTTACAGTATTTTCAGAATGCGTAAACCTAAATCCGGCCAGAAAAGACTGCTGTTACGCTTTAAAGCGGAAAATCATAAAAAAGTGGCTGAGGCCGTTAAAGCCCAAGGCTACCGTATCGTCGAAATGGTGGCCCCTGAATGAAAGTTGCTGAATTCAAAATTAAAACTGACCAAGATGCTTATAACCTGGAAGCGGCTGTCAGAAAAATAGGCGACGATATTCTGGTGGCGATTTGGGGTGGCGAGAAACCTCATATCGGAGCCGTTGCAGTGGCGCAGCCGCGTCCCAGCCTGAAAGACAGCCGCAAGACCAGCGCTTCGGCTTCCGTATTCTGCTTTGTGGGACACAAAGAAGACGATTTGGCCAAAGCGGTGTCAGTAAAGCTGGCATCGGCACTGAATACGCCGGTCGTCGTAACCGCTGGCATCCATTGGGACAATCTCGACGCCGAAGGCATTCAACGGGTGATTAATAATTGTAACATTCTTACGCTTAATATCCTTGAAAAGATTTTAACTGAGTTTTCTTTTCCAGTTAAAAATGATGACAATCATATCGTAAAGGTTTAGATTGTGATATCAACGACTTTGGAATCAGTTTACAGCGGAGGATAAAATGATGCAATCAATCCGAGGAATTTATACAGGGAAAGAGATCAAACCATTAGAAGATATTCATGTTCGCCCAAATGTGAGTGTCATTATTACCTTTTTGGACGATATGTTAGAAAATCAGGAACAGACTTTGACAGTAAAAACAGAAAATATCGGATATAAGAAAACCCCCACCCAGATGTTTCTTGAAAAATGTGGGGGATGGGAAGACACACGCAAGCCGGATGAGATCATTGCTGAGGTTTACGCCTCACGTACGAAATCCGAACGAGGTGTGCAACTGTTTCAGGAGGGTGCATCATAGCCGAATTCATCCGATATCTCTTGGACACCGATACGTGCATTTATCTCCTCAATGGCGAACAGTGTGTCAAAAAACGTGTGGCAATGGTTGGGGTGGAGCATATCGCTGTTACTGCGGTGACACAGGGAGAGTTGTATTTTGGTGCCTATAACTCAGGTCGCGTTGCGCACAATCTGGAGCGAATTCAACAATTCTTCGGCGTTCCGGGACCGACACTCCTCGCTCTTGATGAGAACAGCTTGATGAATTTCGGAAAATTTAAATCTGAACTACGACGGAAAGGACAGCCAATTGGAGATATTGACTTGCTGATAGCAGGTGTTGCTGTCAGTCGGGGGCTGACGCTTGTCACAAATAATACAAAGCATTTTGAGCGTATTCCCGGTATTTCATTAGACAATTGGCTGACTGTTTCAGACGACCGTAAAGTGATCTCAGAGACCGCTAAGAATACGTCAAATCACACAGAAGTATCGTCATAAACCATAGATAGAATATGCTTGGGATGCTTCTTGCTTAACATTTTTTGCAATCTTAACACGGAGTGACACCATTTATGTCCAAACGCATCATTATCGCCATCGCCGGAGCCAGCGGCGTGATTTATGGCGTCCGCATTCTTAAACTCTTACAAGAAACCGAATATGAAACCCACCTGATTATTTCCGAGGCGGGCCGCACCAACATTGCCATTGAAACCGATTACGCGCCGGATGACGTGGCGAAAATGGCCGATGTCGTCTATGACAATAAAGATGTCGCCGCTGCATTGGCCAGCGGCTCATTTTTAACCCAAGGGATGATTGTTGCGCCCTGTACGATCAAATCGCTTTCCGGCATCGCCAATTCCTACACCACAAATTTGCTTGTCAGAGCGGCGGATGTCACTTTAAAAGAAAAACGCAAACTCGTCCTCATGGTGCGGGAAACGCCGCTGCATAAAGGCCATCTGAGATTAATGGCCGATGCGGCCGATATGGGCGCCCATATTTTGCCGCCCATACCGTCATTCTATCATCAGCCGCGCACCATTGACGACATCATCAACCAAACGGTCGGCAAGATATTTGATTATTTCGGCATTGCCCATAAT
>JAOZRC010000498.1 GCA_029940345.1 Desulfobacterales bacterium | reverse complement strand
ATACATAATTATCCACTGTATTTATCCGGATGGATCTGATTTGTATGGAAAGCGGGGCGGGCCAAACTAAATGTTTGTAACCGTTCACTTCCCTCCTTGGGAAACACGCCATTACAGCGGACACCGCTTTAAGATTGCAACGCTATTTTAAAATCGAGGCGCAATTTTGGTTGAATCTGCAGTCCGAATATGACTTGAGGATGCTTAAACGCAAAATTTGGCCAGATATTGAACGTTGCATTCTACCTGTTCAGAATATGGAAGCGACAAAAGTTCATGAAGCTGTAACGTAAAAATAATATCTGCCAGCAATTTATGTAGAAATGCGTTAATAAAGGTTTGTCCCTTTTATAAATTGGCTGCCTATAAATATTTTGGAAAACTCACACATTTTTATTAAGCGAATGGAAAGAACTGTCCAGATAGGAATTATTGATTGAAAATTAAACAGAGATTTGACAATAAAATGCTTATTTCTGGAGGTAAATCAAATAATCATTTAATTGGAATTGGGAATAAACTGTTTCCCGATTCGTAGGAGGCCGAATTATGCTTATCACTATTCTTTTGGACACTTCATCAAGCATGAAAGACTTGGTCAAACAATCGTCTAAAATTGAAGCGCTCAAGCATGAGGTGTGCGCGTTTCTTCATTCTCAGGATATTTCAAATGATATCCATATATATGTTTTTGCCGGACAACTGAAACTTCTTGGCAAATTCCAAAGTTCTGACAAAGCCAGCTCCACCTTGAAATCGGAACCACTTGAGCCAAAAGGCGGGACAAAGCTCTGGGACTGTCTTTTTAATGTTATAAATTCAATAGACTCTTATCAGGAGGTGATGCTTCTGTGCATCACTGATGGCATGGATATGGGAAGCACTCACACACAAAAGGATGTAGAGACGCTGTTAAATCAGTCTAAAAATAACATTACCCTGCACGTTCTCCAAATCGGGAAACCACCGCCTTTTCAAAAGAAAGACAGGCAGGCTAGGACAATCCTACAACCTGTATGGAACATAACGCAGGTGCAGAAAACTATGGAGCAAGATGTGTCTCAGTATCAGGAAAAGCACCCGCAACTCAAACTCAACGAATCTCTTAACATCCACATTCCGATTATCTGTGTGAAAGGTGCCCTTGAGAGAAATTTCAGCTTGGTACGTGAGGCAATGAAGACTGCCGTACCGTATATCGAGACCCTGACTGAACTGCGATACTACCCGGTTCCAACCTATCTTGTCGACGAATATACTGTCAGCAGAATCATTGAAGCAACAGGACCGGCTTACACTACTGATGACCCCGATAAGGGACCCTTGTTACCTGAAGACGTCTGGGAACGGATGGTTCAGTTTGTCTTTGAAGTAGGTATATGGTTTCATAGAAAGGCAAGGTGGAGGGAGCCACCAGTGCCTTGGGCAAAAGATAACTTCAGGGCATTATCTGAACTACAGGATGATACGCGCCACTGTCTGGTTTTTTTTGCAGAGAGTACCAAACTCTGGCTGGATCCAACACGTCAGCATCCAAGCAACCACACTCGTCTTTGGCACATTCCAGAGATATATTCGCCCATCAGTTTCGTGGACAACTGCCTGGCTAATTACCGGGCTATGATCGCAATAATGAAAAAAATCCATGACCATTCGAACCCAAAAGAAAAAATTCATTTTGATTCCGAGAGAAAATACCTGACTGAAATGATGCAGTATCTACTTGAAAAGATATTGCCAAAAAACGACTTTTGTATTCTTATGGATTGCATAGACGAGAGGGGAGCATGGAAAGAGGACATTCCGTCTGTTTGCCGTGCTATGGAAATTCTGTTACCAATACTTTTTGCCCAGTGGGAGCGAATGCGGCTGAAAAAGCATCCACGCCGTAAAATTATAAAAAACCTGCACACCTTTGGCGTTTACATACCGGCGGGGAACCATCGTGAACGTATATTTGATCTCGTGCAAAAAAATGATCTGCCTGTGTGGCTAACAAACCCGGAATCCGGAAAAGTATTGATTTGTCTGTCCCCGATCAGAAAGCGTGCAATGGAGTGTAGCAAGGAAGATTTAGTTAATAGTCTGTATGAAGATATGTCACCACAGCAGCTTTTTGCCCGTCTTGTGTCTGCTACGCTGGTGCATGAACACACCCATGCTGCTGTAACAGAAGGTTTATCCGATTTGTTTCCCCAATTGTTACCACGCCATTCGGGGTACTCTAACCAGCATTTTGCTGCCGTAAACGAAACTCTGGCCAAGTGGGCAGAACTGAACTTCTTCAGAAATAACGACTTCATATTTGATATTATCAGAACTCATGCATCCTCTGGCCGATTTCCTGACTGGCCATGCGCTGGTGCTTCGATTATAGAGAATTTGAAACATCCGGAAAGGCGGGAATTATTCCGGAAGCTGGTTCCGGCTATAAGGACAAATTATAAGGAGGCATACAATATGCTGATTAATTCAAAAAATAGCATTCAGCCGGTGAGTGCTGTCTGCAAAAAGAGGGTACACATGACATCATTTTCTCTACAAACGCTGAAAGACATGACGGGGAATCGGCCAACGGGAAACGAACCAATATACAAGCATCTAAAGCAAAAGGCTCAGTCTCTGGGAACACAATTGAACGCAGACAAACGGCGATTTGTTCTTTTTGCCTATGTTGGCGGTACACACTTTTGGAATAAAGGGATTTCCTACGAACAGGCCCTTTTTCCTTGGATGAACCCCAATATCGCAGGAAATATCGCGTCCGTATGTAGCTGCAAATCCCGTTTGCGTGTTCAACTCCGTCCGGGAGATGTCATCTTTTGCTTACCCCAAAAATCCGCATATTTCACAGCGAACAAACCCCGAAGGCTCACAATGGCCTTTGTGGTGATTGATAATATCCACCTGAAAGACGCATTCACTCTAATGCCTTTCAAATCCGCAGGGGCAACCCAGTGCATTTCCGTGGATGGTAAACGAGTTTACCAATTTGGCGATGTCACTGCCATGCGGAAAAACGGAAAGTGGGTGCATACAGGAGGGGAAAAGCAGTATACACAGCATCATCTTGAAATAGATCCTGCGACAAAAAAGTTCAAATCGGTAAAGACCTTGGACGACATGGACTGTCCGTATTCCCAGTATCTGGCCAACAACCCCCCTCCCGCCATATTAGGGTGTAAGATAAAGTTTCATTGCAACAAACAAGGCTCACAATGTTTCATGGGGGGCGGGATATGGCCCTATGACATTCTTTTTCGATACGGGCTTTTGGGCCTTGTGGACGATACAACAACGCCCCTGCAGACACGTAGCCTTTATTTCGGCAGCCGTGGCCCGGAGGCGGATTGGTTTTTTAATGAACTAGGCTACTCCAAGCCTCCAAATCCCAGAAACGTCAAGCAAGAAACCCTGAACAAGTATGGCCCCGACATATTGAGCAAACTGCAAAAGATGAAACCCGCCAGTGTAACGTGAATCTGGTACATACAACTCCCCGAGGAGGTTTTCCTATGAAAATTATACTGAGCAGAAAAGGCTTCGATTCCAATAACGGGGGCTACCCCTGTCCCATTTTGCCCGATGGAAGACTGGTCTCTTTACCCATTCCCGGCAAGAGCGGCTTTCATTACCACGAAGTGCACGTGGATTCAACCCATACCTATTTTGACATCATGCACCAACTGTCTTCCACCATTAAAATAAATGGTGTTACAAAGAAGTTTGTGCGGAAATTTGAATGCCATCTGGACCCGGACTTAATTTTCGATGCGCAACAATTCCGTCATCAGGATTGGAAACCTCTATTCGGCCAAGTAGGCAGTGCCGGAGGCCATCTGCGCAACATGAAAGTTGGGCCGCAAGATATATTCCTCTTTTTCGGCTGGTTTAAGCAAACGCGCATAGCAACCGACGGCCGCCTGAAATTTAAACCGAATGCGCCGGATTTACATTTGCTTTTCGGGTATCTGCAGGTCGAACGCGTTGTCAAGGCGGACAGCGAATATGTTGCGCCGACGTGGATGGGTGATCATCCTCATTTGGGACAACTGTTCAGAAAAAAAACAAACAACACAATCTATATTGCCCGTAAAAATCTCATTGCGAAACCTGAACTTCCGGGAGCGGGTGCATTTACCTTTTGTAACAAACTGGTGCTTACCAGTCCCGAAGCACGAAAAAGAACTGCTTGGAAGCTTCCTGATTTTTTTCAAAATTGCCGAATTCCATACATCAATCCCAACGGGAAATCGGACAGATTCTCTGGATCATCAAACGGCTTTGTGAATGTCAATGCAAATATCGGCCAAGTTCAAGAATTGGTAATAACCGATGAAAATCAGGACAACTCAAAAATTGTGGATTGGGCTTATGATAAAATAATGTAGATTGGGGTCGTATCAGGTTAATATATTGTATTTTCAGTACTCCCTGTCAAATAGTACGAGTCAATAATATCAAATCGGGCGGATAAATCTTCGTGACGGATGCCGGTTTCTAAATTAGAAATTACTATACTTGGCACGGTCATAATTGGTGATTTTGAAATATGTCTTACACCTATGA